>CALMJB010000001.1 GCA_937864205.1 uncultured Actinomycetes bacterium
TTTGCTAAATCATTGACGCTCTTTGGAGTAATGCGTTTGCCAATCAAAACCACATGAGCCTGAACTGGCGTAGGTTCTTCACGCGCTTCATCGGTGAAATCAACTGCAATATCTACACCCAATTTCTGCTCAACCTTTTCTAGATCATTGACTATTGCAGCTTTGTGGGCGGGATCCAATGAAATTAAGATGGTCAGAATCAAACGTCCGCGGATTACCACCTGTTCAATATCGACAATCGAAATTGAAAAATCCTTCAAGGCATCCAGAAGTGATTGAAAGATGCCGGGACGATCTTTACCGGTCAGCAAAATCAGACCAGTGAAATTTTGTCGTTGATTCACAACCGAAGATTAGTAGTAAGCACAAGCGCTACGGGTATCTTTAGCGGATGAATGAAAACGCAGAGCTCGGTGGCAGAGTTCTTAATATGCGTGCCGTCACGGTGCGGCGGGGAAGTAAAAATATCCTTGGTCCGCTGGATTGGCAGGTAGATCCTTCACAGCGATGGGTTGTGTTAGGCCCAAATGGTGCTGGTAAAACCACATTGCTGGGATTGTGTTCTTCGACGATTCATCCAACCAGTGGTGAAGTTGCAATTCTTAATGAGATTTTAGGCAAGGTTGATGTATTTGAACTTCGAAATCGAATCGGTTTCACCTCATCGGCGATGGTTGAGCGAATTCCAAATGATGAAAAGGTAAAAGATGTGGTGTTGACCGCGGCTTACGCCATTTTTGGTCGCTGGCAAGAGGATTACGACTTATGGGATGAATCCCGGGCGATCGCACTTTTAACTGCGCTGGGAGTGCGGGAATTGGGCGAACGAGAATTCGGAACACTCAGTGAGGGTGAAAAGAAGCGGGTGCAAATTGCGAGATCACTTATGGCAGATCCAGAACTTTTGCTGCTTGACGAACCAGCGGCGGCATTAGATTTAGGCGGCAGAGAAGATTTGCTAAAGCGAATTGAGGCGTTAGCGGCTGATCCTCTTTCACCTGCCACCATAATCGTTACGCACCACATTGAAGAGATTCCCGTGGGTACCACTCATGCATTGTTATTAAAAGATGGATTGGCATTTGCATCTGGACCAATCGATTCAGTAATTACAGACGAAAATCTAAGCGGAGCCTACGGAATAAGAATTACCGTCACTAAGGAATCTGGCCGTTTCTTTGCCCGCGCAAATTGATTTATTAGAACTTGTTCCAGTTAGCTGGCGTTCGTATTTTGATGTAAACCAACTTCTACAGATTTCTGCAAAATTATCAAAAGAAAGTTTCATACCTGAAAAAGAGAGTATTTTTAAAGCGCTAGAAATCTCGCCACAACAGGTTCGTGTGGTTATTTTGGGACAAGATCCTTATCCAAATCCGCAGTACGCCATGGGTATGGCATTTTCTGTGCCCAAGTCGGTTTCTAAATTACCTGCTTCTTTGCAAAATATATTCAAGGAATTGAAAAGTGATTTAGACGTAGTAAATAAGAATGGCGATCTTTCCGCTTGGTTAAATCAAGGAGTCCTATTATTGAATCGAATTCTGACCGTTTCACCCGGCGCACCACTTTCGCATAAGGATTTTGGTTGGCAAGCGATCACTGAAAGATTGCTTAAGGGTTTAGATAGAGAAAAAATCGTGGCAATTCTCTGGGGTAAACATGCTCAAGAAACGCAGCACTTATTTAAAGAGCAAAACACCTTGAAGTCGGCACATCCAAGTCCGTTATCTGCGCACAATGGATTCTTTGGATCAAAACCATTTAGTAAATGTAATGAGAGATTGTCAGAACTTGGATTGCCAGGAATTAATTGGCAAACTTAAGATTTTATTTCTAAGAATTAAATTCATTTAAAAAAATAATGGTGGATGGTTTCCCACCCACCATTATTTAGATCTCTACTAAGAACTAAATTTAGTAGAAATTATTATGCGGTCCAGATGTTGATTGGTGATTGCAGGAAGTAAATCATGAACAAACCTGAAACCAAGAACAACAACGGATGAATTTCGCTACGACGACCTTGTACCAAGCGGATAACCACATAAGAAACAAAGCCAGCGCCGATTCCAACAGTGATGCTGTAAGTGAAAGGCATTAGCACGATTGTTAAGAATGCTGGAATTGCAATTCCAAGATCATCCCAATCGATTCCCTTTACTTGAGTCATCATTAAGAAACCAACGATGATTAACGCTGGGGTAGCCGCTTCGTAAGGAATTACTGCAACTAATGGTGCTAGGAATGTGGTGAGCAAGAAGCACAGACCAGTTACAACAGAAGCTAAACCAGTACGTGCGCCTTCACCAACTCCAGATGCAGATTCAATGTAGGAAGTGTTTGATGAAACGCTGCCGGCACCACCCGCTGCTGCAGCTAATGAGTCAACTAACAGGATTCGATCGGCATTTGGCACATTGCCATCGCGATCATTTAATCCAGCTTGGTGACCAATAGCGGTCATTGTTCCCATTGTGTCGAAGAAATCTGCTAGCAATAATGTAAAGACCAAAAGAATCGCAGCGATTGCGCTGACGCGATCAAATGATCCAAGCAGATTAAATTTACCGAGCAAGTCAAACTTCGGAGTGTCAACGATTTGATCTGGCACACGTGGAACATTTAGTCCCCATCCTTTTGGATTTACTTTGCCAGTTGCTCCATCAAAATTTGGACCGATTTTGAGACTGGTTTCGATTATCACGGCAAGTACTGTTGAAACGATAATTCCAATTAGTAATGCACCTTTGACTTTTCGAATCATCAATCCGATGATCAAAATCAAACCAAATACGAATACGATGATTGGCCATCCAACTAGATTGCCACCATCGCCAAGTTGTACTGGGACAGGACCTGCACCAGTTCTACGAACGAAGCCGGAATCAACCAAACCGATTAAGGCGATGAAAAGGCCGATACCAACAGAGATTGCGATTTTTAACTGGGATGGAACTGCTTTGAAAACCGCAGTTCTAAATCCAGTTAAAACCAAAATTGTGATGATGATTCCCTCGAGAACCACAAGGCCCATCGCATCTTGCCAAGTCATCTTGGAGGCAATACCAACTGCGACGAAGGTATTCAAACCAAGACCAGTAGCAAGTGCTAATGGGAAGTTAGCGACAACGCCCATCAATATGGACATTACGCCAGCTATTAAAGCGGTAGCGGCTGCAACTAATGCAAGATTAGGTGCGTCGCCTCCGCCCAGGTATTTTCCGTCCGCATCTTTTGCGAGACCGATGATCAGTGGATTAAGCGCAACGATGTAAGCCATTGTGAAGAATGTGACGAGACCGCCACGGATTTCGCGACCTACAGTTGAACCACGCTCACTGATTTTGAAGAAGCTATTAAGCATGGAACTACCCTTCTGTTTTTTTACCGGGGTGTTTTCGACCCGGAGCAGATACGGTCTGACAAACCGAGGGAAGAAGTGAGAAGGCTATTGCCTACCGCTT
>CALMJB010000002.1 GCA_937864205.1 uncultured Actinomycetes bacterium
CTGGCTTCGCTGTACATACGTGGTGATACCGAAACAATATGGTCAAGCACACCACCAGCGGCCGAATTAATATTTGAATTGTTGGCACTATTTGCCGCATTTGATTGCACAACTGAAACCGCACGTCGTTCGCGCCGGGAAAGTTTCACTGTTGGTTGAGGTTCAGATTCTGGGATAGATCTTTGAAAAGAATAGGTGCTGGCACCGTTCTGTTCAGAACTGTTTACCTCTTCTTGGTCCATCAGACCTAAGTAACCTGCCATACGTTTTAATGCTGACGCCATGTCAAAATCCTAAAAGGGCTATTCCCGTTTGCCGAGGATTGAACTACCGATTCGCACGTGTGTCGCACCGTGATTTAAGGCTGATTCAAAGTCAAAACTCATTCCAGCCGATAAATATTGAGCTTTTGGGAAGCTTTGTTGAAAGCTCTTAAAGATTTGAGAAAGTCGCCCAAAGGCTTGGTCCGGTGCTTCATCAAGAGGTGCAACCGCCATCAGACCTAACAGATGAAGATTAGGAAATTTATTAACTAACTCTGCTAACTGATTTAAATCCTTTGGATTGGCACCGCCGCGAGCATCGTCCCCAATTTTTGCATCACTTGGCGTATCTAGATTGGCTTGCAAATTTACTTGTAAGAATAACTCTAGTTTTTTACCGCTCTCGGCGAATTTAGTTATTTGTTTTTCTTCATCAATCGAATGAATCACATTTGCCCAATTGGCAATCGACTTGATCTTGTTTGATTGAATCTGCCCTTGAAAATGCCAATTAATATCACCTGGTAATTGTTTTACTTTTTCAGTAGCTTCTTGATCACGATTTTCGCCAAATTCCCGCTCGCCTAACTCATAAAGAATCTCAAGATCGCCAATTGGAAATGTTTTTGTCACCACAATTAAATTAGCTTTTGGATTCAAAGATTCAATTTTTGCCCTCACATTTTGCAAATTGGCTTTGATTTCATCGCGCCGGGTCATAACGAAATTACTCCAGCCTGCCGACCTAAATCACCACTTGCTCTATGAGAAAAATATTGCAGTTTTTCAAAGGTGCAGCCGCCAAATCTTTGTAATTGTAATTTTTTTGAAAAAGAATGAACTTGATCTTGTAAACCAGCAAACAAATCGGCGCAATTGCTGGAATTATTTGCAGGTTTACCAGAATTAATATTTGAACTTGGATACCGCAGCCATACTGATTTTGCCGTCGCTTCATCTAATGGATAACAATTGCCACAGATATGCGGACCAACTGAAATCGAATTAATCTGCGCATTCATTTGCTGCATTTGCTGTAGGACTTTTAAGGTTATTTCATTCATCAATCCCCGCCGACCCACATGTACCGCAGCTACCACGCTTGATCCATCAATTAAAACTGGCAGACAATCCGCCACCATCACCGCTAGCGAAATTCCCGGTTCGGCTGTTATGAGTGCATCAACCTCTTGATCGGTTCGATTCACGCCGGGGCTGCCATCTTTGTTTGTAATTATTTGAAAATTATTACCGTGATTTTGCCGCATGAACCAGATTGAATTCGTGGTTACAAATTTGTGCAAAGTTGATTGATGATTGCTCTCGGTGAGAGAGCCAAAATCTCGCGCAGTAAATAACAACCGCGCCATTTAAATCAATCTAATTTAAATCTGATGTAGCAAGAAATCTTGAGTAATCCCGAGATTACTTCATGAAATCTGGCACATCGATTTCATCTTCAGCCACCATCTCTTCAAATGTAATTCGACGGCGACCATTGCTTCCGGCTGTACCCGCCATTGAGTATGAAGACTGGCTGGCGTAAACATCAGCGGTTTGCGAACTATTTGAAAGATCTAGTGCCACTGAAATTGGATCATTTGTTGGAATTGGATCAGCATTTACCGAAAGTGCAGCTGAAGTTAAAACTGGTGCTGCCACATACTTAGGTTGACCACCTTCGAATCCGGCAGCGATAACAGTTACGCGAACTTCATCACCTAATGCATCATCGATAACTGTTCCGTAAATAATATTTGCATCTGGTGCGGCATATTTCGCCACCATTTCAGCGGCTTCAGAGATTTCAAACAGACCAAGATCTGAACCACCTGCGATTGAGAGCAAAACTCCCTTTGCACCTTCGATTGATGCTTCAAGTAATGGACTTGTGATTGCTAATTCGGCAGCCCGGGTTGCCCGGCTTTCACCGCGCGCAGATCCGATTCCCATCAATGCTGAACCCGCGCCAGCCATTACAGTTTTCACATCCGCAAAATCTAGATTTATTAATCCTGGTGTTGTAATCAAATCAGTTATTCCTTGCACGCCAGATAACAACACATGATCGGCGGTCTTAAAAGCTTCAAGTGCGCTGATTGAACGATCTGAAATTGCCAACAAGCGATCATTTGGAATCACAATCAATGTATCGACTTCTGGTCGCAAACTTGCAATTCCCTCTTCAGCTTGTCGCATGCGCCGATTACCTTCAAAAGTAAATGGCTTAGTTACAACTCCGACAGTTAGGGCACCTAAATCTTTTGCAATCTTTGCAATAACTGGCGCACCGCCGGTTCCGGTACCGCCACCTTCGCCCGCAGTAACAAAAACCATATCGGCACCACGTAATGCCTCTTCAATTTCTTCGACATGATCTAGCGCTGCTTGACGACCAACTTCTGGTGATGCACCGGCACCAAGTCCGCGAGTTAATTTTCTACCGATATCTAATTTCACATCTGCATCAGACATGAGAAGTGCTTGTGCGTCGGTGTTGATCGCGATGAATTCGACGCCCTTTAATCCGACATCGATCATTCGATTTACAGCGTTTACTCCGCCGCCACCAATTCCAACAACTTTAATTACCGCTAAATAATTTTGTGGTGTTGCCACAATTTCACTTCCCGTCCCAGATTGATTTATTTAATCAATCTGCCAATTTGAAACTTTTTATCCCAGTTTCATTAGCCTCATATGCAGTGTAAACCTCAACTTGAGAGTTACATCACATCATTAGTAATTGGTAAAAACTAGGCACTAACAACAATCGGTTCAATCACCGACACGATTTAATTCCATTTAAATAATTTGCTGATTGCCAGAATTTTTTTGTTTGGAAAGTGAAAAAACTTGTTGCTATTTAACCGTTGGTTGATCTGGCAGGCTCAAATTAATCGAGGTGATTTGTTGATTTTCTGGCTGCAAAAGCAGCAGCTCTAACACCTTTGCTTTTTGCTCTAAATCTGAGACCTGCCCCCAATTTATTTCGATTGCTCGAT
Organism: uncultured Actinomycetes bacterium; assembly: GCA_937864205.1. Lineage (GTDB taxonomy): Bacteria > Actinomycetota > Actinomycetes > Nanopelagicales > Nanopelagicaceae > CALMJB01. The sequence goes on from CALMJB010000002.1 coordinate 3,269, forward strand.
TTTGATATGTGGTCTTCATTTGCACATTTGAAAGGGAATCCACGCCAAGGCTGGATAACTGCTTTAAGTAGTCTCGGGCGCTGATTGGAAATTGCCCTAAGAACTTGGTCAAAATTTGCACCTGTGCTGGGTTGTTAGCACCATCATTTCCCACACCAATCATTGGAATCTGATTCTGAATCGCAAGTTGGTCGGTAGATTTTGGAACAAATTGAATTCCTTGGGGATCAAAATTTTTAATTTGTCCCGATGTATCGATGAATTTAGCGACCGGGGTTCGTTCTAAAACAGTGATTGATACTTCCCGGGAAAACCAGTTTCGATTTGTTTTCGCCTCACTTAGCCAATTCGCCAGATAAAGCGTGCGGTTTATTCCGCGGGTATCTACCCGGGCAAGTCGTTGTCCAACTCGTAATTCGATTCCCGCGGCTCGGATTTGGGAAGTAACTAAATTGGTTGAACTAGTTCCCATTACATTAACTTTTTTTACTGTTAAAAAATCTGACCAGCCCAGCAAATAAGCCAATGATCCAATCAGAGTAATAGCCAGGAAAATCTGCAGTGATCTCTTGAGATTTACAGTCCTAAACATTTAGCAGTAAGGGTTAATTAATTCGCTGATTTAGTTTGTTTAGAATCGGTTCGCCAAGTGAGCTGACATCGCCGGCTCCTAAAGTCAAAATTACATCTCCGGGCTTTGCCATTTCGCAGATTTCATTTACTGCATCAACCATTGCCGGTTGAAACTTTGCCGATTTCGAATCTAAGTGTTTGGCAATTGATAATCCAGATACTCCAGAAATTACTGGCTCGCTAGCGGCATAAACTTCCAGAATTAATGTGAAATCAGCTTTTGATAATGCGTCGGCAAACTCACGTTCAAATCTTTGGGTTCTGGAATAACGATGCGGTTGGAAAATAACTAACACTTTTCCGGCACCGGCAAAACTGCGCGCCGCCTTCAAAGTTGCAGTAATTTCAGTTGGATGATGGCCGTAATCATCAATTACGCGCACTCCGTTTTGTACTCCTTTTAATTCAAATCTTCGTTTGGTTCCTGAGTAGCCTTTTAATCCATCCAAAATAGCTGACGCGGTAAAACCTAAATGAGTTGCGGTAGCAAACACAGCGGTGGCATTTTCGGCATTGTGCTCACCGGGAATTTGCAGAATTAGTTCGTGCGCGATTGCGGTTTGAACCGGGGATGAGCCATTTACGGTTATCTGTGCCACGGTCTTGTTGTTAGTCACCTGCGCATTCTTGATCTGAAATTGTGCGATCTCGCTCGTTCCATAAGTGATGATATTTAAATCACCACGAGCAATTTGGGAAAGTAATTTAGCTACCCCAGGGTCGCTGATGTTTGCTACCAGGAATCCATTTGCCGCGATTGAGTTAACAAAATCTAAAAATACCTGTTCGATTTCACCTAAAGTTTTAAAGTGATCGACATGATCAAGTTCAATATTTGTGATGATCGCACCATTTGGTCGATACGCAAGAAATGAACCATCTGACTCATCCGCTTCAGCAATAAAGTGTTTGCCTTTGCCGTTATGAGCATTGATGCCACTGGCATTAATGGTGCCGCCTATTGCAAACGAAGGATCTGCTCCGCAACTTTGTAAAACTACCGTCAGCATCGCTGTGGTTGTGGTTTTGCCATGTGTGCCAGCTATCGCAACCGAAATCTGATTTTGCATCAACCACGCCAACGCCTGAGCACGTTCATAAATTGGTAAGCCAGCTGATTGAGCCGCCACTAATTCTGGATTCTTTTCATTTATTGCCGCAGATTTCACAATCGCTTGTGCGGTTGCGATATTTGTGGCGTTATGGCCAATAAATGTTTTTGCGCCATAAGTTGCAAGAGATTTAAGTACCGCCGAATCAGATTTATCTGAACCGGAAACACTCATTCCGCGATCTAACATAATTCGGGCGATGCCGCTCATTCCCGAGCCGCCAATGCCGATGAAATGGACCCGCTTGCCAGATAAATCAATCACAAATTTTTACTTTCGATTCTGGTTTTTAAAAAATTCAACAACATCCTCGGCCATTATTGCAGCTGCGGTTTTTCCAACAGAAATATTGGGTCGATAGTTAGTTGCCCGTTGCAGAATTTGATCAAAATTACTCATCAACCAAGAGGCATTGAATTGATCATTTGCAATCAACTGTGCTGCACCAGCTGATTCCAAATCTTTCGCATTGGCTGCCTGTTCGCCATTGCCGATTGGCAGTGGAACCAAAACAGCATATTTTCCGACTACCGCAAGTTCACCACAAGTGAGTGCGCCACTTCGAGCGATCACTAAATCGCAAGCTAAATATGCCGAAGCCATATCTTCAATGTAAGAGAGTGGAATGTAATTTTCGGTAGTTAGTGGCAGGGCGTTGTCGCGGCCGACCGCATGCACAACTTGAATTTGATTGTCGGTGAAAAATGACATCGATTGCAGTATCGCTTCATTGATATGACGAGATCCTTGCGAACCACCAAAGACCAAAATGATTGGATGGTTTTCATTTAATCCCCATGCTTTGATTTGCTTAGAACGGAGTTGAGCTTTTTCGCTGTTCGATAAATGAGCATTCTTAGTAATAGCGGCGCGCAGTGGCATGCCGATTAACTTTGCCTTACGAAATGTTCCGACTCTTGATTTCGCCGATGCGAATGCAATGTAAATCTGACTTGCAAAAAGAGCGCCTAACTTGTTGGCCCATCCTTTAACGGCATTTGCTTCATGAATGTAGATGGGTTTTCGAAGTAAAGCGGCGGCTAAATAAATAGGTGGACAGGCATATCCGCCAAAACCAACGACCAGATTGGCTTTGCTGACCAATTTAATTGACTTGATTACCGCCAAAATCAATTTAAATGGCCAGATGAAAACCGCCGGTGTGAACTTTCTTGGTAGCAAAACTTTTGGGATTAACTTCAACTCAAAATTCTGGCTTGGAACCAAACGATTCTCTAATCCATTCTTTGTTCCCACGAATTGAATTTGGATATCAGCGCGCAAATTTTGAATTTCATGAGCAACGGCAAGTGCTGGTTCGACATGCCCAGCAGTTCCGCCACCAACCATCAATATTTGCAATTGATCGTTCGGTTGAAGTGATTGCTGATGGTCTAATTGGTTTGAATTATTAGACATCAGCGCGTTCCACCAATTTGGTAACTTGATTGCGTCTTGCTACCCCGAGCACAAAGCCAACCGCGATTAAATCGGCCACCATTGAAGAGCCACCATAAGAAATAAATGGCAAGGTCACGCCGATTACCGGAATCAAGGAAGTAGCACAGGCAATATTTATGACCGCCTGAGTAAAGATCCAGCAACCGATTCCAGCGGTTGCATAACGTGAAAATGTGTCGGTGGTTCGAAGTGAGATGCGAAAAATTCCATAAATCAATGCCGCAAATAGAAACAACACCATCATTGTTCCTAGTAATCCAAGCTCTTCGCCAATTACAGCAAATATAAAATCAGTATGAGCCTCAGCAAGATTTGCCCACTTTTGCCGACTTGCGCCAAGACCGACTCCGAATAAACCACCACTGGCCATTCCCATCAAACTATGGGCGGGCTGCCAACCGGCAAGTTTGTAATACTCATCTGCAAATGGATTTAAAAATGCACTAAATCTGTGCAGTCGATACTGACTACTGAAAACAAATGCCGATCCAATTGCTGCTAAGACCGTTGTCACCAAAAACATAAAGCGCAATGGCAATCCGGCCACAAAAAGTATCGCTGAGAAAATCACCGCCACGATTAGCGCGGTTCCCAAATCTTTTTCAAAAAGTATCGGGCCGGCTATTAGAACAAATCCCGGAAGCAATGCAATTAAGCGACGATTAGCCTGCCATTTTGATTTAAAAGTGTCTATATTTCTTAATTGAAATGCACACCAAAGAATTAAACCGAATTTGGCAAATTCAGATGGCTGCAATGTAAATCCCGCCACCGAAATCCAGTTTCGATTTCCATTAATTTCTCGACTTATTCCCGGAATTAGTGGCAGGAGCAAAATCAGAATTGAAATCAGCAGGGCTTTAGGCGCAATTGAAATCCAACGTTTAGCTGGTTGGCGAAAACTCCAGATACCAAGCAAAGTTCCGATAAATAGAAATAGTAATTGCTTAAAGAAAATTGAATAAGCTGATCCGTTATCAGTTAATGATGTAACCGCCGATGCCGACAAAACCATAGTGATTCCGATTCCACAAAGTGCAGCGGTACTTCCCAGCACCAGGTAATAAGGCATCTCTGGCCTGGAAAACAGGCGCACATAAGTCTTGGTTTTACTAATAGTTGATTCAGACATTGGCTAATTTCAGATTTGATTTAACGGCGCTGGCAAATAGCTCGCCCCGATGTGCGTAAGATTTAAATTGATCCATCGATGCACATGCCGGCGCCAGCAACACCGTGTCATTTGGCTGGGCAATCTCGATCGCTTTAATTACAACTTTTTCCATCAAACTCTCTGCCGAATTGGCATCAATAAGTGAAATCGGAATTTGTGGCGCAAAATTCTTTAAGGACGTTGCAATTAAATCTCGATCTTGTCCGATCAAGATTGCAGCTTTTATACGCTTGTGACAGTTGCTTATAAGTTCATCCATTTTTGCACCTTTTGCTAACCCACCGGCAATCCAAATCACATTTTGATTTGCCAGTAATGCCGCTTGCGCAGAATGTGGGTTGGTCGCTTTTGAATCGTCAATCCAACTTATTTCATTAACTTTCGCAATTAATTGCAATCGGTGATGATCGGTCTTGAATCGATTCAATCCGGTTTTAATTGCATCGTGGGAAATACCAATCGACAAAGACAATCCAGCCGCGGCCATTGCATTCATTACATTATGCGGAACCGTGGGTTTGATATCGGATAACTCTGCAATTTCTTTTGCTTCTGCCTTAGCTTCTGCCTTAGCTTCTTCTTTAAATTCTGCTTTAGAGCCATTACTTAAACTCTTTGAATCACTTGTGAACGCTCGGTCAACTATTAGATTCTCAACTAAGCCAATTTCGCCCGGCTTTGGGGTGCTCAAAGAAAACCAGACAATCTTTTGATCTGCCGCTGGCGGATTAGCACCATTTATACGGTTTGTAATCTCGGCATCGGATTTATTCAAGATCAAAGTTTTCGCAGATTTACCCAGCTTTAATTTTGCATCAGCGTAATTTTCAAAAGAGCCGTGCCAATCAATGTGATCTTCCGCGATATTCAAAACTGAGATTGCCTCATATTTTGGTAATTCGCTCCAGGCGATTTGAAAAGAGGAAAGCTCAAGCGCTAGGTAATCAAAAGCAGGTTTTCGAACGACAGATTCAATTACGGTTTCACCGACATTTCCACATGAGCGACCATTTACTTTGGCGGATTCGAAAATGCTCTGCACCATTTGAATTGTGGTGGTTTTGCCGTTGGTACCGGTTAGAGCGATCCATTTTTGATTCGGGGCAAGTTCTTGTTTTAACGACCAAGCCAAATCAACTTCACTAATTAACGGAATCGCCAATTCCTTAATTTTGCTGATAAATGGATGATCTAGTCGCCAACCTGGCGATACCACCGCTTGATGGAATTTTTCTGAATTAGTTAGTGAATCTAGTGAAGTTATTAATGGGTAATCTGTATTTACTTTTTTCTCATCTAGTATGGTGATTTTTGCACCAAAATCGGTTAGTACTTTTGCACAAGATTTTCCAGTAACACCGGCGCCAACAATTAAAATCTTTTGATTTTTTAATTGGCTAATCAAGAGACCACCCATTGTGCGTAAAACAAACCTAAACCAGCGGCTACACCAAGGGCTGCGATGATCCAGAATCGCACCACAATTGTCACTTCTCCCCAACCAACTAATTCAAAGTGATGTTGAAGCGGTGCCATCTTGAAGATGCGTTTACCTTTTGAAATCTTGAAATATCCAACCTGCAAAATTACCGAAAGGGTTATGAGTACAAATAAAAATCCGAGAAATACTAATAAAAGTTGGGTGCGTAAAACTATTGCGATTCCTGCAATTGCACCGCCAAGCGCTAGAGCACCAACATCACCCATGAATATTTTGGCTGGCGAAGTGTTCCACCATAAGAATCCGCCACAGGCACCGGCGAAGGCCGCTGATAACACCGCAATGTCTAGCGGATCTCGTACCAGATAACATTTTGAACCAGGAGTAACTGCGCAACTTTGTCCAAACTCCCAAACCCCAATCAAGATAAAGGCAACGAAAATCATCACGGCCGCACCAGTTGCTAATCCATCTAATCCATCGGTCAGATTTACGCCATTTGATGTTCCTAAGATCAAAAAGATTACCCAAATAATCACCAAAATCACGCCCAGCGTTATTGCGGTATCTCTAACAAATGAGAGTTGTTTTGAAATCGGAGTTAAACCATTTTCATCAGGAAATTTCAAACCAGCGAAGGCAAAGGCAGCTGCCACAATTACTTGTCCGAATATCTTTTGCCAAGCGGTTAATCCAAGTGATCGGCGTTTTGCGATTTTCAAATAATCATCTAGAAATCCAACTATGCCAAGACCGATTACTAAACCAAATACCAACAGTGCTGATGTAGTTATCGGCACTGAAGTTATTAGATGACTTGCCAGAAAACCGATACCAGCTGCAAAAATAATAATTAATCCACCCATAGTCGGGGTGCCACTTTTTATTTGATGAGTGGTTGGTCCGTCATTGCGAATGAATTGACCAAATCCTCGTTTTGACAAGAATCGAATAAAAATTGGTGTGCCAAAGAATGCAAGTAATGCTGCAATCGCACCGGAAAGCAAAATACCGCGCACTACTTTGCTCCCCACTCTTGTTCGATTAACTGCACGATTTCCTCAAATCTTTCAGAGCGAGATGCTTTGACCAGCACCACGTCGGCAGGTTGTAAATGCTTGACCAACTCTAGAACTGCCGCCAAATCTTTTGCTAGATGGCACTCCATCTCATCCTCATTAATCGGCAGATTAATCGGCGGATTTAGCGGTGCTGCACCATTTTGTAAATCAGATTTCAGATAAAGGTCGGTTTTCGCCGATACAAAGTGATCAATCTTTAAATTACCGGCAAACTTACGAATGCCAATGTGAGCAGATAATTCCAAATTTCCTAACTCGCCCATTTTTCCAACCATTGCCCAAGCCGATCCGCCCCGCTCTTGTGCCAGTAACGCCAATGTTTCTAATGCAACCTCCATCGCATCTGGGCTGGCGTTATAAGAATCATCAATGACCAAGATCGGTCCGAATTCCCGAATAAACATGCGATTTTTTAACTTTACTTCAAGATTAGAAAGACCATTGGCAATTACATCTACATTTATTCCGAGTGCATATGTTGCAGCTGCAGCTGCGAGTGCATTATTTATTTGATGAGCACCAACAAGTGGTAACGCAACCTGCGCCCGACCATTTGGCGTAACTAATTCGAATTTGGGATAACCGCTGCGCATTTCTACATCGGTAGCGCGAACTTCGCCGCTGGTGCCAAATTTAATAGTTTTAATTCCCAAACCATCTGCCATATAGGGTGTGAATTCATCATAAGTACCTAATACTGCGGTACCGGTTTTTGGCAGACCAGTAATTAATTCCGCTTTTGCTTTTGCAATATTTTCACGAGAGCCAAATTCTCCTAAATGAGCGGTACCAACTAACAAAACTAAGCCGACATCTGGTTGGACCGCTTTAGTTAATCGCAAAATATCCCCGTTGTGTCTTGCTCCCATTTCGATAACACAGTATTTAGTCGATTTGGTACAACGAAGAAAAGTATGCGGCACTCCATAATCGGTATTTAAGTTTCCTTCTGTTGCAACTGTTGTTCCAACTTGCGACAAAATTCCATTGAGTAATTCTTTAGTAGTACTTTTTCCATTTGATCCAGTTATGCCAATTACTTTTAGATTTGGCAGCATTGTCCGTACATAGTTAGAAAGAGCCAATAGCGCATCAGCCACATTAGAAACCAGGATGTGCGGAACCGAAACCGATTTAGTTGCCAAGACAAATTTAGCGCCGGCTGCGATTGCCGACTTAGCAAAATCATGGCCATCGAATTTTTCGCCAACGATAGCTACGAAAAAAGTTCCGGCTGTAACTTTGCGAGAATCAAGTACCGGCACCTGATTTAAAATCTCATTTTCTTTTATGTCGTGCAAAGTTCCATTAACTGCTTTAGCAAATTCACTTGCTGTTAAATCAATCATTTAGTCTTCGCATTCAAAATCGCGGTTTGCAATTGCAAACGATCATCAAACGGGTGCTTAACACCATCAATTTCTTGACCAACTTCGTGTCCCTTGCCAAGTACCAAAATACAATCATTGCTGCCCGCAACACTTACTGCGTATTCGATTGCAGATTTGCGATCAACTACTACTTTGCTAGGTGAATTGATGGTCAATCCTTTGGTCATTTGCTCCAGAATCAACTCTGCATTTTCGCTTCTGGGGTTATCACTGGTGAAAATCGCGACATCGCTGAATTTTGAGAGCGCCTGCCCCATGGGGTTTCTTTTGGAGGCATCCCGATCGCCGCCGCAGCCAAGCACGGCAATAATTTTCCCCTTTGTGAATTGTCTGGCCGTTTGCAAAACATTGGCGACTGCATCTGGTGTGTGTGCGTAATCGACCAGCGCGGTGAAATTTTGTCCGGCGGTTATTGGTTCTAGTCGTCCGGACACAGGTTTTAGAAGTTTTACCGCTGCCGCTACTTCGGATGCAGACAAACCAAGTTGGTGAGTAATAGCCACTGAAATTAAAAGATTTTCTAGATTGTATGAACCAAGAAAATTAAACTCAGTTGTGATCTTCTCATCCGCTAAATTTAAAGTAAGCATATTATTTTTCGAATTAAAATCGATTACCGAATAATCTGCTGTCTGATTTTTGACCGAAACAGTTGTCGCTGGGATATTTAAAATCGATTTTAGTTTGATTCCATAATCATTGTCTAGATTGATTACCGCAAAATCTGAGAGTTTAGATTCAAACAACTTACATTTAGCGGCAAAGTAATTTGCCATTGTGCCATGAAAATCTAGATGATCTTGAGTTAGATTTGTAAAGGCGCTTACATTGAAATGGGCACCAACTATTCGATCTAGTGCCAATGCATGACTGCTCACTTCCATCACTAAATGGGTGACTCCGCTTTCAACGGCGGTGGCAGCAAAACTTTGTAGATCGATAGATTCGGGCGTGGTTCGCTCTGCGGAAAATTCTCTGTCATTGATTTCTAATAAAACGGTTCCAAGTAACGCAGTTTTGTAGCCGTGAAACTTCAAAATTTGATTAACAAAACTGGCCGATGTGGTCTTGCCATTAGTACCGGTAATGCCAATTGATTTAAGTTTGCTGAAAGGTTGATCGTAGAACCAGGCTGCTATCAAACCCATTTCGTGGCGGGGATTTTCGCAACGAAATATCGGAATAGTCTGATCTGCTAACTGTATTTTTGAATCAGTCAGCACCGCCACCGCTCCATTTTTTATAGCGGTATCCAGAAAATTTATGCCATGAGTTTTTGCTCCGGCAAGCGCAATAAATAAATCTCCGGCCTTGGTTTGGGCAGCGTTAAGGGAGAGCCCTGTGATCTTTATTGATTTAGAAAAAATTACAGGTGAATAATTAGCTAAATCCTTTTCGAATTTTGCTTTTGGGCGAATCATTTTTCAAGCTCGCTTGGCAGGTTTTGCATTCGAATTATTTTTTGAATTCAATGCTGCTTCGGTCAGTTGATAAGAAATCTGACTTGGCGCGGTTGGCGCAACTTTCTCACTCTGCAAAACAAAACTCATCACCGTTTTGAAAACTGGTGCGGCTAATAATCCTCCGTAATAAACCCCTTTAGGATCTTGAATAATTACGCTCACCACATATTTAGGTTGATCAGCTGGTGCCATTCCAATAAATGATGCGGTGTATCCGCTGTAACAATTGCATGAGTTGTTATAACGCTGAGCGGTGCCAGTCTTACCAGCGATTCGATATCCCGAAATTGCCGCCTGAGGTGCGGTACCTTGATTTGAAACCACGCTCTCTAACATGTTACGCAATTCGCTGGCATTTTCTGGACTCATAACTTTTACCGAATCTGAGGATTTCGCTCTGGTGTAATTTCCATGTTCATCATAAGTGCCTGCCAAAATCGTAGGTTTCACTCTAATTCCATTGTTTGCAATCGTTGCAAAAACACTGGTTGCTTGCAGTGCAGTCACCGAATACCCCTGACCAAAAGAAAAAGTTGGCAGCGAGGTGCCAGACCACTCTTTTACTGGGCGAAGTAACCCAGCAGATTCTCCGGGTAATTTCGAATTGGTGCTTTCACCAATTCCAAACTTTTTCAAATAGTCATACAACGTATCTTTACCCAACATTTGTCCAACTTTGATGGCTCCGGTATTGCTTGAAACCGCAAGTAATCCAGTGGTGGTTAATCGCAAATCTGGATGCGAATCATGGTCGTGGAAAGTTGCATCATAAATCTTCATTTTGTCGGGAATTGTAAAAACTGTTTCGGGCGTAACTTTGCCCTCTTCCAGCGCCGCTGCAACTGTGATTACTTTTCCAGTTGAGCCAGGTTCAAATACCTCTTGAGCTGCGGGATTTCGAGTTTGTTCAATCGTGAGATTTTTGGTGTTTGCTGGATCAAAATTTGGCGCACTTGCCTGCGCCAAAATTGCACCGGTGCGCGGATCCATAACAATTACAGTTCCAGATCTTGCCGAACTTTTCTTCACAACCTCGGAAATTGCATTCTGTGCGACCCACTGCACATCACGATCAATTGTTAGTTTGATGCTGGTGCCGGCTTTAGCCGGTACTTCAATCTGTTCTGAGCCCGGAATTATGTTTCCAATTCCATTTGCATATCGGTAGCGGCCATTTTGTCCGGCTAGATATGGATTCAAACTGCTTTCAATTCCAACAGAACCATCACCTTGATCATTGATGATTCCAATTAATGAAGCGGTCATTTCGCCATTTGGATAATCTCGAATATAACTTCGCGTAGGAATTAATCCGCCGACCCGTTTCGTGATTCCATCTTTTTCCTTCATTACCGCCTTGTTGTATTCGCTAATTGCTGTGTAAATAGATCGCCAAATGTCGGGATTAATCTCTTTGGCAATTACCACATAACGTTTTGTACCGGTTAATTCGACGGTTAATTCGGCAACCGATTGATTCAAGAACGGTGCAATTAATTCGGCGACTTTCTGCGGATTGCCAACCACGGTCTGGTCGGCTGCGATGTTTATTGCCGAAACACTTCGAGCTAATTCAACGCCATTAATGTCATAAATAGTTCCGCGCGGGGCGAGCAAGGTATTTACTTTGGTAAGTTCGTTGTTTGCTTTGGCAGCAAACTTTGCGGCTCGAATTGATTGCACATCAATCAGGCGCAAAGTAAATATTGTGAAGATAAAAATTAATATGAAGACCATGGTGCGAATGCGAGATTTGGTAAGAGCAGATCGGGAATGAATTTGATGATTAATTTGACTCATCTGATTCCACTTTTATTTGTATTTGGAATTTCTGTTGAACTTTTAGATGAATCCGCAGCCGGATTTATATTTAATGCTGGTAAATTTCCATTTG
>CALMJB010000003.1 GCA_937864205.1 uncultured Actinomycetes bacterium
CGAAAATTTGTCGCCGTAAGTTTCACCTTAGTATTTGCTTTGCCGGCATTTTCCATAGGACTTTACCTAGCATCTTTGAATATTGGAATAGGTGGGCGGCTAATGGGATTATTCGGTGTGATTACAAGTTCAATTGGCATCATTAAGGTAATTTTTCGATGAAAGACAATTCAGATCGCAGCTCATATTTCCCACTGATTGAGAAAAGATACGAACAGCCAATGAAATATTGGTTCTCAGTGATGGATAAATTAAAAGATCAAAAGTACCCAGAACAAATTAGGTATTTAAAAGAAAATTATGGCTTTTCTCAAACACATGCCAATGCTTTGGTGATGTATTCTCGAGGATCTAAATCCTCAAAACGTTTTTCCAAACCAGATGAATATTTCAAGAAGATAGACAAACAGCAAGCTAAAACAATGAAATCAATTTTTAAAGTTCTGCAGAAAAAATATCCAAAATTAGAGTTGGTAGTGGCGTGGAATAAGCCTATGTTGAAATTAGGCGAGAAATACATCTTTGGTGCATCTGAAACCAAAAACTACATCTTGATTGCACCCTGGGATACAAAGGCTATTAAGCGATTAGCGCCAAAATTAAAAGAATATACGGTTTTAAAGAAAACTATTCGAGTTCCAAATGATTGGAAACCTGATTCAAAATTGCTGGTTGAACTGGTAAAAAATCAGTTAAAGAATCCTTAGTCAAAAATGCATGCAGTTTCAGCAATAATAATATTTTTCTTCTCAATATTTGGTTTGAGCTTCATTCGAAAACGAGTTATCAAAAATCGCAAAACCGCGAAAATTAATTTAGAAATATCTGAGCGAGATAGTTATTTAAAACAACCCTTAGACAATATTTCATCATTTGAAAGTTCTGAGTTCATTTTTTCTCTGACTAGTATTCCAAGTCGATTTAGTCACTTAATTCAGGTAGTAGATTCACTTTTAAATCAGGTAATGCCAGCAAAAGAAATACATTTGAATCTCGCTCAATCCGACACCTCGATTCTTCCCGAAACAATCAGATCCTACTTAGAATCTAATGGTGTAAGTATTTTTGCATTTGATGATTTAGGTCCAGCCAAAAAGTTAATCCCAACATTGCAACGCACTGAAATGCCGGTGATCTGTGTCGATGATGATTTAATTTATAAACCAACACTTACTTATCATCTGATGTTTCAGCATAAGAAATATCCAAATAACGTGATTGCGTCAAGAACTCATCGCATAACCAAAGATAAAAATGGTCAGATAAATCCATACGCTAAATGGAAAAAGCAATACTCTGAAACTGATGGACCATCACCTGATTTGTTTGCGACATCTGGAGCTGGTACTTTGTTTAAAAAAGAGTTCTTCCATGAAGATGTTTTTGATATGAAGTTATATAAAGAACTGGCGTTCTACTGTGATGATCTTTGGTGGTACTTCCAGGCAATCAGAAATGGTGTTGTCGTGCGTCGTATCCCGGGTGGATGGCCCCTAGATTTCATTCCAGGTACACAGGAACAAGGTTTATGGCGAACTGGAAATAAAGAAAGAAATGAAATTATTTTGCAAAACTTGCTAAAGCGTTATGGCAAGCCGTTCTAAATTATTTTGACCTATTAAAAACCGTTTTAATAAAACGATAAATAGTAGTAATAGTTAATAAAATCGAAACCAGAATAGTTCGGGTAATTCTTTTGCCAATTGATTTTGTAGGTTTTTGATTAGCTATATTGAGCAGAAACTCAGCTGCCGAATCAGCACCATCACAAGAAGGCAGTTTCATACAATTTTGAGTTAATTTCTCTCGCAACTGCCCATTTTGTAATTGAGAAACTTTTGCATGAATATCGGCCAAATCAGATTGATCTGCATAAATTGCATAATCGTTTTGTGCACACCACTTTGCCCTTGCGACTTGATCATCGGTGCCTCTGATATTTGGAATCAATACCGTTGGAATACCGGCCGCTAATAGCTCATGTACTCCGTTGTACCCGGCCGCGGCAATTGCACCATCAAATGCGTTAAGCAAATTAGCTAACGGAAAATGCCTAATAATTTTTAGTTCCAAGCCGGCTGGCGCTAAAGATTTTCCTGTGGAATCTTTTGGATCTTTGGTCAAAACAATTTGGCAATCCTTCCAATTTGATAAACCTTTTAAGGTGGCAGTCATTTTTTGATTGACATCTAGGTCACCGGTTCCAAGTTGAACTAATACCGCTGGCTTATTGGGATCTAGTCCTAAAGTTTTTCGGGCTTGTTCGCGCGATTGCGCATTTTCGGATTTAAATAATGAAATCGGATCAACTTTTAAGGCATCACTTCGTTTGGCAGTTGGACCATTGTCTGCCGCGGATGCAAAATCAGTTGGCTCGATGATTGCATCCATAAATTTAGATTGCATCCCCAATGCATATGTGTGCAGTTTTCTCTGCCAAAAACCTCGTCTAATCCAAATTAATTTGAACTGATTGCTGCTCAACCTGGCAGCCAAGATTCCCGGATATGGAACAACGCCATCAAAGGTGATTATCTGTGCATTAGTTTCGCGAGCAATTTCAAGAATCCGTTTGCGCAGGAAAAATTCCCATTTGTAACTTGGTATGCCGGCTTTGTCTCGACCCGGTATATAGAAAGTTTTTATTCCAGTGGCAGCATTAACTTCAGAAATACCTTGCGCCATAGAAGCAATCGCGACATTTGCCCGGCCATTAAGAGCTTGGCCAATGGCGACCGCCCGAGCTAAGTGCCCCATACCAATTCCATTACTGGTAACCAGCAGGATGTTCGGTTGCATGCAGGCCACATTACCGCGGGCGGCTTTAAATCCTGTGATTTTCCTCAAAATTTTCAAGCCTTAGGAATATTTAAAAAAGCTCCTTAGTTATTTTTAGTGAAACCTGCCGATAGGGGGTTTTAAAAAACATATCTTGCTTAACAAAGGAGAATATATGTCAAACCAATTAGTAAAAAATGATCCATTCTCGGTCACTTCATTTCCAACGCTTTCTAATTTCTTCCCTAATTTAGAAGCATGGTCTGTTGGATTCGATCGTGAGTGGTCAATTCTAGAAAGAATGCAAAATGCATTGATGGGTGGAACAACTTCGTATCCCCCATACAACATCAAGAAAACTGGTGAAGATCGCTACGAAATTGAAATGGCGGTTGCCGGTTTTTCAAAGAATGAACTAAAAGTCGAATTGCACAACAATGAATTAACAATTGAAGGTGCAAAAGTGAATCGTCAGGAAGGCGATAACGCAGATTATGTTTATCGCGGAATCGCTGGACGTCAATTCCGTCAATGCTTCGCTTTGGCAGATCATGTCAAAGTTAAAGAGTCAGAGCTAAAAGATGGAATTCTAAAAATTAACCTTGAGATCGAACTTCCAGAGGAAAAGAAACCTCGCTCAATCGAAATCAAGTAATTTAAAAAAATGGAGCCTGGCGAATCTCGCTAGGCTCCATTTTTAAATTGATTTAATTAATTACGCTTGCAATTAAAACATTAAACAAAGTCAGCGCTAACAACAAATAAATTAGATTTGATTTAATTTCAGATTTCTTAACATTTTTATACCCTAAAACTAGTATCACTACGAGAATTCCCAACTTGATAAAAACTGGTAGATAATTGAAATCGGTTTTACTGGAATCAATACCAGTTAATGCCAGTCCGCTAATTAACTGCAGCCAAGCCGAATGCAGTACTCCGGCAGAAAGTCGCTTTGGACTCTTGCGCAGCGATAACACCAAAGTCACCAGTAATCCAGCTAAACCAAGCATGTGCAATATATAAAAGAAGGCTTTGAGCATGAACTTAGGTTAGCAACGAATTTACCGCGATTAAATCTGCTCGGTAAAATCTCGTTGTGGCTCAACCAAAAATAATCCTGTTCTATTGCTTTACGCCCATTAAAGATCCTGAAGCATTTAGATTGTGGCAAACCGCTCTTGGTGAGCAATTTAATTTAAAGGGCCGCATCATCATTTCCGAACATGGAATTAATGGAACATTGGGTGGTGAGATGGATGATTTAAAGAGATACATTCGCAAAACAAAAGAATTCAAACCATTTAAAAAAATAGATTTCAAATGGTCAAGCGGCGCCGGAAATGATTTTCCAAGACTAAGCGTGAAGGTTAAACCTGAATTAGTTGCATTTGGATTAGACCAAGAATTAAAAATTGATAAACACGGAGTAGTTGGTGGTGGCAAACACCTCGCCCCTGAAGAAGTTAATAAATTGGTGAAAAAACGTGGCGATGAAGTGGTTTTCTTTGATGGCCGCAATTCTTATGAAGCAAAAATCGGCAGATTCAAAAATGCCGTAATTCCAAATGTAGAAACGACAAAAGATTTTGTCGCTGAATTAGACAGTGGAAAATATGATCACCTGAAAGAAAAAGCGATTGTCACTTACTGCACCGGTGGAATTCGTTGTGAAATTCTCTCGGCTGCTATGAAAAATCGTGGTTTCAAAGAGGTTTATCAGATTGCCGGTGGCATCGTTCGATACGGAGAAACTTTTCCGGATGATGGCTATTGGGAAGGTTCTTTATATACATTTGATGGCCGCATGACAATGGACTTTTCCAAAAATGCCAAAGTATTAGGCGAATGTGAAAAATGTGGCAATAAAACTAAGCAGTTTTACAACTGCGAAGTGCAGAGTTGTCATAGTTTGATTTTGTTATGCGAAAAATGTTTCTCAAATTCAAATAACCTAAGTTGCACCCATGAAAAAAATAAGCAACTAGATTCCGAGATGGTGGGTTAGTTTTCAATCTCCCCGATTAATTTCACATCTTTACTGATTTGACCTTGTTTTTGATATGCATC
>CALMJB010000004.1 GCA_937864205.1 uncultured Actinomycetes bacterium
ATCCACCCTTTAAATTTGTAATACGCGATACCTATATATTCATGAGTAATTGCGCGCCAGGTGTCGATGGTTTTGAAGGGATCAAAGCTCCAGTAATTGGGTTGGGCAGACCAGAGGTAATCAACGGGAATAGGTTGAACTTTTAATCCTTGCGCGCGGAAGGTTTGGATAGCGCGTTGCATGTGATTGGCGCTGGTTACTAAAAGCCAAGTGCCATCGGTTCCAATTAATGATTTTGTTTGAATCGCATTTTGATAAGTGTTGGTGGATGAGTTTTCAATCTTGATGCGATTTTCGGGCACTTTAAGGTTTAACCAGATTTGTTTAGCTAATTGCGCTTCGCCAATCTTGCCCTTGGTGTTACCGCCAAAAGAAGTGAATATCAGCAGAAAGTTTTGGCAGCGGTTGTAAAGGCGAACTGGTTCAAGAATTCGTTCGGCGGCGGCGGTTAACTGAATTCCATTTGCGGGATTGAAATCTTCATTGGGAATTACTCCCCCGAGTGTGATGACGCCCCGATAGGAATCGCACAAGATTTGATTGCGCAGGCTGGCATCGGCGAATTTGAAATCTGATTTGCCGAAGTTTTCTAGAGAGCGCGATGCTTGATAAGCCAGGTAATTATTGCTGGCCAAAATCGTGACAATTAAGAAGATGGTGATGTATTTGCGGGGTTTTTTCAGAATTCGCCGGACGAAAAGCAATATCACTAGCAGAGCGATGAACCATAAAGTTGTCGGATCGGTTAACTGCCGAAGAATTGTTTCGACCATGAGGGAAAACACTAGTGGTTGGTTAATAGTTGAGTAATAGTTGGTAATGATTAGGTAATTAATGGGCGATGTTTTTGCTTGAGTAATGGGGCTGGTTTAAGATTCAAATATGACAAATCTGAATCCACAAATGTTAGAAAGAATGCGCACCGGGCAGGGTTTCATTGCCGCGCTTGATCAAAGCGGAGGTTCGACTCCGAAGGCGCTGAAGTTGTATGGCATCGAAGAGAATGAATACAGCGGTGAAGCGGCGATGTTTGATTTGATGCATGCGATGCGTACCCGCATGATTAAAAGTTCAGTATTTAATTCCAATCGAATTTTGGCAGTGATTTTGTTTGAAATGACCATGTTGCGACAGATTGATGGCATGGGCAGTGCAGAATTTTTGTGGCAGAAAAAAGGCATCGTGCCATTTTTGAAAACCGATAATGGTTTAGCGGCTGAAGCAGATGGTGTGCAGTTGATGAAGCCGGTTCCAGAATTAGCAGATCGGGTTGCGCTCGGAGTTTCACATTCAGTCTTCGGCACAAAAATGCGTTCGGTGATTAAAGCGGCAAATGAAAAAGGAATCGAAGCCAACGTGGCTCAGCAATTTGAAATGGGCAAGGTGGTTTTAAAAGGTGGCATGGTTCCGATTATCGAACCTGAAGTTGATATTAAATCGGCAAACAAAGCTGAATGCGAAGTGATATTAAAGAAGAATATTTTGGCGCAATTAGATGCACTTTCAGCAGATCAAAAGGTGATGTTGAAATTAACGATTCCAACTGTGGCTAATTTCTATGAAGATTTAATCAAGCATCCAAAAGTGATTCGCGTAGTTGCGTTGTCGGGTGGATACGCTCGCGATGAAGCAAATGCGTTGCTGGCAAAAAATCGTGGAATGATTGCATCGTTCTCGCGTGCGTTGGCCGAGGGTTTAAGCGCAAAGCAAAGTGATGCCGAATTTGATGCGGTCTTCGATAAGAGCATTGGTTCGATCTTTGATGCTTCGACCAAGAAGGCAAGTTAATTCCAGTTTTTTTGATTAATTAGGGCTTTTCTCGCTTGCCGTGAATGTGCGAGTTTGTGATTGATTGTGAGTGACTGTCAGTAGCAATCACTAAGTTCATCGCTATGGAAATTATCTTATTTGCGGTGTTGGTTTATTTAGCATTTTTTCGCAAACGCAGGCTGAGCAGATTTGGTCGCAATAAAATTGATCGGGAATATCAAGAACTGGTTGCAAAAAGCCAAGATGCAAAAGTGATTGCGGTCGATATCAAGAATTATTTACTGCGAATCTTGCGCGATGACAGCAACGATGTGCCAAAGTTCAGTGAATCGCAACTTGCCGAAGCTGGTCGAATTTATGATCGCGCCGGCCCCGCCGCTTT
>CALMJB010000005.1 GCA_937864205.1 uncultured Actinomycetes bacterium
GCGGTACGAAATTCCGGAGGCATCTTTGCAGATCTGCGCGCGGCGATTTCGCGTGCAAAGTACCGCTTCTCACTGCCACTAAATAAATCTTGAACAAAGTTGTGATGGTTCGACAGCGACAAGAAGATTGCGCCATTTGAATCGGTGTGCCAAATATTTTTTCGCCACCGCAACCTAGCGATTTCCTCTGCTCGCAGTTGCGGTCTATTAAAAGATAATTCGCCGTCAAGTAAAACCAGGGCAGAGTATTGCGCGATCGGTTCTGCCCCCGGCGTGGCAATAACTATCTGAGGTTTTTTGCTAATCATGTCTAACCGCTTTGAACCAGTTGATAAGACAATAGAAATCTTGGGAAATATTTTGCCAATCTCTTCCAAAGTTCGATCTGCCCCTTTACGCAACACAAAAGGTCTGGCTCCTAAACAAAAAGTACATTTCCAATTACGAAACTCTTTTCGACACAGATAGCAAGTGGGATTGGATTGTGGGTTAGGGATTATAAGTTTTCCGCCGCAATCACATTTAGCTGGGTTTCGGCACTTTGAGCAAATGAACATATTTGCATAACCTTTTTCAGCAATTGAAATTAGTACTGGTCCGGTCTTCAACCCATCTTTAACCACATCGTGATAACTTCGATTCAAATCTGAGGTAACCCATTTGATTTTTTTAAGGTTACTGTAATTTCTAAATTGCAATTTTCCATCATCGATTGCTTTCATCAAATCTAACGAGAATGACGCGCTAACGAAGATATTTGTGCTTTTTTTGCGTAATAACGTTACGTCTCGGACATTCCAACCAGGTGAGTGTTTTTCCCAAAAGGATTCATCTAATTCATCGTAAACAATTACAGTGGCGGTACTCGATACCGGTGCTAACGCTGCCGCTCTCGTACCCAATATCACTCGGGCGCTTCTGTTTATGACTTTTAAATGATTTGTAAATCGTTCAGTTCTGGTTAAGTTCGAATTTATAATCGTTAACGCATTTTTGAAAACCGGAAAAAGCATCTTTTCTAGCGCAAGTAATTCCTTTTCATCTGGCACCAAGATCAAAACTTGATCTAACAAAGCACGAACCGTCGTCACATTAGCGATGAAATCTAAAGTTGAAGTACCGCTTGGCGGTATTACCGCCCAATCCATTTTGGTTAAACTTTCCAATTGCTTAAAATCTTTTTGTCCTATCTGATTGATCAGTCTGTTTCGAATCGGTTCATCAACTTTTGTTACCGGCAAGGCATTTACTTTCCCATCATTCTTCAATCTCTGCGCAACGTCAGGCAAAGCCTGTCCGAGTATTTGCCACAACGATCCACCAAATTGCTTTTGAACTGCCTTAATTAGATTAAGGG
>CALMJB010000006.1 GCA_937864205.1 uncultured Actinomycetes bacterium
GGACTTCTATCCAGTTGTCGTCCACCATGATTTGAAACTACTAAAGCAGAAATACCAAGTGCCGCAACTTTTTTTGCATCTTCAACGCTTTGGATACCTTTCACAATAATTGGACCCTTCCAAATTTCTTTGATCCATTTAATGTCTTTTGTTGTGATTTCAGGTGAAAAAATTTCAGCAGCTAATTCTGAGAGTGGTTTATCCCAACCTCGAAATGCTGCAAATTCCAGTTTTTTAGTCGTAATTAAATTTATCCACCATTTCGGTTTACTTGCTATAGCTAATACGGTACTTAGACGAATTCTCGGTGGCACAGTAAGACCATTCTTTAAGTCGCGTACTTTAATTCCGGTGACGGGGGTATCAACCGTAATCATCAGCGCTTCAAAGCCATTGTTTTTCGCAGCTAAAATCAATTTCTCAGTATTTTTTCTATTTCGCATTATGTATAACTGCATCCAGCGTCGCGAATTTGGAACTTTTTCGGCCAACTCTTGAGGCGAAGTCGTACCCATTGTAGAAAGTACATAGACAAGATTCCTATTTACGGCAACATTCGCAACGGCTGGCTCACCAGTGTGATGCATCATTTGGGTATATCCGGTTGGCGCAAAAATAATAGGCAAATCTGACATCTTGCCCAATATCTTTTGTGAAGTATCGATTTTAGAGACATTTTGTAATGTTTTAACTCGAAATTCAGTTCTCTTAAATGCATCAACCGAACGCTGGTAGCTTAATTCTTGAGCCGAACCACCTTCAACATAATCAAAGACAACTTTAGGAGTTTTTTGTTTTGCTAATTCCCGAAGATCGTCAATTGTGTGAGATTCTTTGATGGATCTTCGCGAGCTCTTAAATTGAAAAGATTTCCAGTCAATTAAAGAAAAAAGGAATGGAATGTTGGGAAATTTTCGAACCGGCTTAATCGGCTTATTTTTCAATTAAATCGGTCTCCAATCACAATTTAAACCTGCGGAGACGAGAGGATTTGAACCTCCGAGACCCTTTAGGGGTCAACCTCATTAGCAGTGAGGCGCACTAGACCGGGCTATGCGACGTCTCCAATTGTGTGAAGTTTACCCTTCGTAATCTTGATGACCAATTGACTTTAACAAAGTAGGCTTTAATTGTGGTTAGTGGATCAAACAATTCAAACAATGAAAAGGCTCTTGAAGTGAGAACTCACGATATTCCAGTTGCTGATGCAATGAGTGAATTCATGAAACAGGGCTGGGCACAGTCTCCTTTAGATGGAATCTCTACCCATCAATCTGTTCCATTTACAAAAATTAGAAGAGAGAAAATTTCAAAACAATTTGTTGGATTCAGATTGGTTTTCCCTTCTGGTCCGTTAAAAGTTCGAAGTAATGATTCAGATTATCCATATCGTGCTCACTCTGCATTTCTTTGGTTTACCGGAATCACTGCTCAAGATGCGGTCCCTGATTCTGCATTCGTGATGGAGCCAAATGGGAATTCACATGATTCATTTCTCTTTATTCACCCACGTTCACCACGTGATACCGATGAGTTTTATAAGAACGC
>CALMJB010000007.1 GCA_937864205.1 uncultured Actinomycetes bacterium
CCCTTGCCCTACATCACAACTTGCTACTTGCCAATTAGATCCAGGCCAATTGATTTGATCAATTACGACAATAATTAAGAGTGTTAATACCAATATCGCTAACAATTTATAACTTTGCCGCAGCCGCAAAATTACCAAAATACCCAACAACATCAATGCAAATTTATGATTCTCAAACTCAATCGCAGGGTATGCACTAAAACGTTGCGCAATAATCACTAGCCAACTTGATAATGGCGAGATTAACCATATTAGAAATTGTGAGCCGGTCGGAAAAATCAATGAGATTAACGCGGCACAAAAACCTATTATGGTGATAGGAGCAATCACAATCGCAGATAGTAAATTTGCAACTACCGAGAATGGCGAAAATCTATTTGCCATGACAATTATGATTGGCAAAGTAAATACAGTTGCGGCAATCGGCACGCTCACTGATTCGGCAAAGAACTCATTAGGTACTAATTTCAGTATTTGTTTTCTTAAAATTGGCGCAAAAATTATCAAACCCAAAGTAGCGCTAACTGACAGGGCAAAACCTGGATCATTTGCCTGAAACGGTTCAAAAATAATTAGTATTGATATCGCCAACCCCAATGCCGACAAAGTTTTTGATCGCTGCCCAGTTGCCCTGGCAAATAGATAGACCCCCGTCATTACCGCCGCTCGCAAGACAGATGGTGTCGGTCGTACCAACACGATATAGAAAATAAGAACTAGAGAAACAATGAAAAATCGAGTTTTTAGATTTATCGGCAAGAAACTAATTAACCAAAGTACGAACGCTGCTACCAATGCAAAGTTCGCACCGCTCACGGCCGTTAAATGCGAAAGCCCGGTTTTGCGCATCTGTTTGGTCAGTTGATCACTTTGCAGAGATGTGTCACCTAAAACGATCCCCGGAATTAAAGAACCAGAATTTGTGTTTGGCACAACCTTGCGAAAATTAGTTCTGATTTGATCAGCCAAAGATAGAAAAGAATTTTGGCCCTTCTGAATTTTTAAATCGGAATTTGCCACTAATAAAGCCGCTACTTTTATCTCTTTCGTTTTAACAACTTTAGCCAGCCCAGAAATTTGATCACCCAATTTGAGTGAATTAGCGAACTGCTCAGTTACTTGCACGCGAACTGGCAGATTCGATTTGAAACTTTGCCTATTATTTTCAAAGCTTTGCAGTCGTAACAGAAAAGTAAGTCGGGCTTCACGCCAGCCACTTCCGTATGCTTGTGCCGGCTTGAAATTTGGATCAGATATCACTGTGCCATGAAACTGAATTTGTTGATTTAAATAGCTACTGAGTTGATAATCATTCACAATCGCTAATCGAACCGAGAGCAGAATCATCCCTACTAAAAGTGCGACTTGCAGATTCTTATTTTCAGGGATTAAAACGATTGTAAGTAAAACTAAGGCGATTAAAAGCAACCTATATTTAGGCAGATATGCAATTAAAGCTGCTCCCGCCCACAGGGACAGTCCAACTAGTAATAAAACACTTGGAGCGTCTTTTAACTTATTTCTTTTGTTTAAGTCACCTAGATTCTTAACAATGGTTTTATCTCTAAGAATTTTGCGCCACCTAATCCAGTCACTTTTTTTAGATCATCAATTGAATTAAATCTGCCCAGCTGTTTTCGCAGGTTTACGATGCGTTCGGCGGTGACCGGACCGATACCGGGTAATTGATCAAATTGCGCAATGGTTGCGGTGTTTATATCTAGTGGATTATCAACGGAAATTTTTTTACGCACACTCGTATTGAAATTTTTGCCAACCAATATCTGTTCACCATCGGTCAGCGTTCTCGCTAAATTAATATTGCTGATATCAACACCAGCTAATTTTCCGCCAGCCATTTCAATCGCATCGATTACTCGAGCACCAGCGCTTAATCGATAAACCCCTGGGTGAAGAACTTTGCCAGCAACGTTTACAACTATGACTTCAGATTGGATTGGAGAATCTGTACTAGTGCCAGATGGAACTTCAACTAATTGATTTAAAGCGGCGGCATCGACTGATTCTGAGTGTCCCCGCCAAAATAGGAATGCCCCGGTTGAAATCGCAAATATTGCAAAGCCGGCTAATAATTTCTGCTGGGCATTATCTAATGTGATGAATTGCATGGCCAAAAATTAAGCCAGCAATCAATTTTTAGATTTTAAAAGAATTTATTTTGTGAAAAAGATTTAGCTGTGATTACTAAATTACAAAATTTACAAGTTTTGCTGGCACCACAATAGTTTTCTTAATAGTTTGGCCAGCCAACGCGGCAGATATTTCTGCATCTGACTTAGCCAAGGCTTCAAGTTGTGAATTATCGATATCTGGTGAAACTTTCAATCGCTGTTTTATTTTGCCATTTATTTGCACCACTACTTCAACTTCATCTTGCGTTAATAGTTTTGGATCAACAGTTGGCCAACCCGCATTTGCAACCGAAGGTTTATGTCCTAATTTTTCCCACATCTCTTCTGCGGTATACGGCGCAACCAAAGAGAGACCGATTGCTAACACCTGCGCGCCTTCTCGGATGGCTGGATCTTTTGCTCCGACTCCGGAATCAATTCCTTTGCGTAATGCGTTTGCCAGTTCCATTAATCGAGCTACGGCAACATTGAATCTAAAACTTTCAACTGCCTGGCTGATTTCATGCAGTGCCTTGTGAGTGGTTTTTCGAATGGTTAAATCACCCTTGCTGAAATCAACTTTCACATCTGATGTGACATCGCCAGCGATTCGATATGCGCGATTTAGAAACTTTAATGAACCAGATGGTGAAACGTCTGACCAATCAACATCATCTTCTGGTGGACCAGCAAAAACCATGCTTAACCGAATTGCATCAACGCCATGCACCGCTAATTCATCAGATAACTTCACAAGATTTCCACGGCTTTTGCTCATTGCCGAGCCATCCATAATCACCATTCCTTGATTTAACAATCTGGTGAATGGTTCGGTGAAGTTAATCATTTTCATGTCATATAAAACTTTGGTGAAAAAACGGGAGTACAACAGATGCAAAATTGCGTGAGTTACTCCGCCAACGTATTGATCAACTGGTAACCAGGTTTCAACCGCAGTTTTATCAAAGGCAACATCATCTCGACCGATACTGGTGTAACGCAGAAAGTACCAAGAGGAATCCACAAATGTATCCATAGTGTCAGCATCTCGGCGAGCAACTCCGGCACATTTAGGACAATTAACATTTACCCAATTTTCAGCTGCGCCAAGTGGAGATGTGCCTTTTGGCTTTAGATCTAAACCTTGCGCATTTGGTAATTCGACCGGTAATTGTTCTTCGGGAACTGCAACTTCTCCGCATTTTTCACAGTGAATTATTGGAATTGGTGTTCCCCAGAATCGTTGCCTTGAAATTAACCAATCCCGTAATCGGAAATTTCGCGCCGCTTCCCCTAAGCCCTTTGCTATTAATTCCGCAATAATTTTTGCAATCGCGGCATCTTTTTTTAACCCGGTAATTGAGCCGGAATTAATAACAGTGCCATCGCCTTCTGTTGCGATTCCAGATTCATTTGGATCAGCTAACCCGGTGTCAATAACAACTCGAACTGGCAGTTTCATTGCCCGCGCAAAATCTAAATCGCGTTGATCATGTGCTGGCACCGCCATAATCGCGCCAGTTCCATAATCTGCTAACACATAATCAGAGGCCCAAATTGGAATTTTTTCGCCGTTTACTGGATTAATTGCATAGCGATTTAAAAATACTCCAGTCTTAGGTCGATCGGTTGCCAATCGATCTATATCGGAAGCGGACTTAACTTTTTCTAAGTATGAATTAAATTCTTTTTCACTACTTGTTCCTTTTGCCAGTTGCATAGCAAGTTCGCTGTCGGCCGCCACAACCATGAAAGTTGCGCCATATAAAGTATCGGGGCGGGTGGTGTAGATGATTACCGGTTCAGCAATTCCTTCAATTTGAAACTTGACTTTGGCTCCATCTGAACGACCAATCCAGTTTTTTTGCATTGTTAAAACTTTTTCTGGCCACTTACCCTCAAGTTCTTTCATATCGTCTAATAGACGATCTGCGTAATCGGTGATCTTGAAATACCACTGATTTAATTTCTTTTTAGTGACCGCGGTATCACAACGCTCGCATAAGCCAGCAATAACTTGTTCATTTGCTAAAACGGTTTGGCAGTTTGGACACCAATTCACCGAAGAGTTTTTACGATAAGCCAAACCTTTTTTATAAAATTGTAAAAATAACCATTGATTCCATTTGTAATACTCTGGATCACAAGTGTGTAATGTTCGATCCCAATCAAAGGAACAGGCATATCTGCGCATCGAAGATTTTTGGGTAGCGATATTTTCATAAGTCCAGGCACGTGGATCTGCATTTCGTTTTATTGCAGCATTTTCAGCTGGTAAACCAAATGCATCCCAACCAATTGGATGCATTACGTTGAATCCTTTTTGCACCCAGTACCGAGCAATTACATCGCCTAATGCATAAGCCTCGGCGTGACCCATATGTAAATCTCCGGATGGGTAAGGAAACATATCGAGTACATATTTCTTCGGCCGTTTATCATCTGCCAGGCCAGATTTAAAAGGTTGGAGTTTGTCCCAAACCGGCAACCATTTTTCTTGTACTCCTAAAAAGTCATATGCCTCGTGCATGGATTACCACTTAACGCCAGTCAACTCTTGAGAAACCTGCCATAAATTTTCTGCCAAAGTTTGGTCATAAGCCAGCGCTTTTGCTCTGGTCAATTTTGGATATCCACGCATCTCCATAAATCCATCTGGACCTAAATAACTTGCACCGATTAAACCTGGAAAAGTAGCTGCACATAACATTGGTAGCGCACCTTTGTCGGCACTTTGCGCAACTATTGAATTAAATAATCCAATCGTGCGCTCCTCCCATTTGTTTTCTTTCATTTGTGGAGCCACAGATTGCAAATTGGTATCGGAATATCCGGGATGTGCGGCTAGCGGAATGAATCGCCAATTATTTTTAATGCGCAATCTTTCCACCTGCGATATAAATAATAAATTTGCTAATTTGCTGGCGCCGTAAGCTCCCCATGGCGAGTATTTGCCTGTACCTAGACATATCTTTTTGATGGTTGCAGTTGAATTGTTTCCAAAACTGCCCATTCGATGAGCTTGACTAGAAATCGAAATCAGCCGCTCATTAATGTGATCTTTAAGTAAACCGGCAAAAGCAAAATGGCCAAGATGATTTGTGCCCATTTGTAATTCAAAACCATCGCGGGTTTTGGTAAACGGAGTAGCCATGACTCCGGCATTTAAAATTAAACAATCAATGCCATCATTGAATTTTTCCTTAGCCTGCTGTGCAGCGGTTCGAACTGAATTTAAATCTGTTAAATCCATCAAAATATAGGAAATGCGTGGGTTTGATCGGGCGCTAATTTGTCCGATTGCAATCTCACCTTTTTTATCGGTGCGAGCGGTAAATGTAACTTGCGCATTTGCTTTAATAAGTTCACGCGCGGCAGATAAACCAAGGCCAGATGTTCCACCGGTAATTAAGAATTTCTTACCGGTTAGATCTGGCAGATTTTGTGCACTCCAGCGCCGCGGAATCGTTGGATTTTCCGCAACATTTTCACTTTCGCTTTCACTTTTATTTTTCACGTGGAGCTAAGGGGACTTGAACCCCTGACCCCCTGCATGCCATGCAGGTGCGCTACCAGCTGCGCTATAGCCCCGTTTGAACTTGCGAATATTACCGCGTGTTAATTGACGGAATCATCTCCGATTACCGGCTCGGGCAATGAACCAGCGTTATGTTCTGCGAGATACCAACGCAATACATTTTTATCATTTTTATCTAGGTTATCTAGTTTTTGTGAATTATTGTGAGCATGATGTTGTGAAATCTCAAGAATCGACCAACATGCATTTGAGAGTCCACCGATTGTGCTCCATTTGTTCATCGGTAATTCCAAAATTGAACCAAGCACACATCGGGCAGTTCCGCCATGAGTTACTAAAACTATGGTGCCAGTTGAATTTGTATTTGTAATTTCTTTTATTACCGAAACAGCACGAGCGGCAACTTCACTTCTTCGCTCGCCAGTATGACCTGCTGGATCATCATGACCATCAATCCAACGTACAAAATAATCACCATCAGTTGCGCGATTTTCACTGCCAGTTTTGCCTTCCCATTTACCGCCGTTTGTCTCGCGCAAATTGGGATTTAATTCCACTTTAATATTTAGTAAATCCGCCAATGACTTAGCGGTTTGTTGAGCTCGAATCAGATCGCTAGAAATTATTCGATTTGGATTCAATCCCGCTAATATTTTGGCGGCCTGATTTACTTGAAATTCACCAACTTTATTGAGCGGAATATCGGAGTGGCCTTGAAATCTATTCTCAACATTCCAATCAGTTTGGCCATGTCGCCAAATTACGATCCTTAAATTATTTGGATTCATTTGTTATCGCTTGCTTTCAGCTAGTGCAAGATCAATGGCTGGGCAGTCATTCCACAATCGATCTAACAAGTAATAACTGCGCAGCTCTTTGGATTGAATATGAACAACTAAATCGGAGTAATCCAATAACACCCAAGCGGCACTAGCTTCGATTCGAGCCGGTTTTTGACCGAGTTGCTCTAACTTCATTTTCACTTCATCACTAATTGCTTCAATCTGACGTTCATTATTTCCGCAAGCAATTAAAAAAACCTCTGACAAAACCATCTGTTCGGACAGGTCTATTGCCACTATGTCGCTGCCCAATTTGTCTGAGATAGCCAAAGCTGCCACTCGGGCCAAATCGATCGCTGATTTACTTGCTGCCATATAACTTTCGTAACTTGATGAAATTCCAAATAGATGGGGTAATTAAATTAGATAAATTTTCACCATTTGCAACCGCACTGCGAACCTGTGTTGCCGAGATATCAAAAGCGTCAATTTCAACTTGTTCAAACTCAGATTTAGTTGTGCCCGGTCGATTTACCACAAAAAACGAAACAAGTTTTGAAAGCTCTGCGCTGCGATGCCATTGCGAAATTCGACTGGCTGCATCTGCACCTAAGATCAAAGTAAATTTGGCATTTGGAAAATTTTTCTTAAGTGCTTCGATCGTTTCAATTGAATATGTTGGGCCACTTTTATTTACCTCGATATCTAAAACTTCAACTTTTTCGCCGAGGCCAAGTTCGGCAACTGCTAAAACACACATCTGGAATCGATCTGCCCCGCTGGCGGTAGGTTGATGTTTACGAAGCCACGGCTGACCAGAAGGAATTACAAATAATTTATCGAAGTTATCGGAAAGTTTTTGAATTACTCTTAAATGACCACGATGAATCGGGTCAAATGTTCCGCCAATAATTCCTATATTTGATGTTTGGCTATTCGAACCTTGGATAATCAATCCTTATCGATGCGCAATGTTAAGTAAAGTAAAAAACTTAAAGTTAAAAAGGCAAACAAACCAAAGAAAATCGGTGCGGCCGGAAGTTCGCGAACTTTTTCAGAAAGCAAAATCATATTCAGATTTTACCTTGTAATAATGCTTTAAATCCTGCCTCATCTAAGACGGTAATTCCCAATTCCTCTGCTTTTTCTAATTTAGAACCAGCGTTTTCGCCGGCAACAACAAAGTCTGTGTTTTTCGAGACCGAGCTAGCCGCTTTTCCGCCTCTGCTGGTAATTGCTTCATTCGCACCATCTCGGGTGAAATCAATTAATGAGCCGGTCACCACAATGGTTTTTCCCTGCAAGATCTGAGGTAACTCATTATCAATTTTTTCTAATTCAAATTTAACGCCAGCTTTCTGCCATTTGTTCACGATTTGGTTATGCCAATCAATTGAAAACCATTCAACGATTGAAGCAGCGATAATTTCACCGACGCCATCAACCTTAGCCAGGCGCTCTTCGCTAGCTGACTGAATAGCTTTAATTGATTTGAATTCGTTAGCTAATGCTTGCGCGGCAGTTGGTCCGACATGACGAATCGAGAGAGCGACCAATTTTCGCCATAGTGGTTTTTGCTTAGCATTTTCTAGGGCAGATAAAAGTTTGGTCGCGTTCGCGCCTAATGTGCCATCTTTTTTAAGAAAGAAATCACATTTACTTAATTTGGTTTCATCTAGATCAAATAAATCTGCTTCATCTTTTACTAATTTATCTTTCAATAACGCCTGCGAAGATTCATATCCTAAAATTTCAATATCTAACGCGGCCCGCGAGCCAATGTAATAAAGCCGTTCGACCAATTGTGCCGGACAACTTTGCGAATTTGGGCAACGAATATCAACATCGCCCACTGACTCTGCTTTTAAAGTAGCACCGCACTCGGGGCATTTTTTCGGCATCACAAATTCTTTTTCATTGCCGGTACGTTTTTCAGTAATTGCGCCCAGCACTTCCGGAATGACATCTCCGGCTTTTCTAATTAAAACCGTATCGCCGATTAAAATGCCTTTTCGTTCAACCTCTTGAGCATTATGCAAAGTTGCATTTGTAATTGTTGAGCCAGCAACTTTCACAGGTTCCATATATGCAAACGGAGTGACTCGACCGGTGCGACCAACGCTGACTCGAATATCTAATAATTTTGTAGTTACTTCTTCAGGTGGATATTTGTATGCAATCGCCCATTTTGGAGCCCGACTTGTAAAACCTAAATCAGTTTGAATCGATAACTCATTAACTTTTATAACCACACCGTCAATTTCATGTTCTAGATCATGGCGATGTGCCTCATACTCTTTTACATATTCGCTAACTGCTTGTTTAGTTTTAACAACTTTAAAGTGTTTACTGGTTGGCATTCCCCAACTTTTTAGCAATTTGTAAGCATCTGCTTGAGAAGAGAATTTTTGATCGGTGAAACCGATTCCATGGACAATCAAACTAAGTGGTCGACTGGCGGTAATTTTCGGATCTTTCTGTCGCAATGAACCAGCAGCAGCATTTCGTGGATTAGCAAAGCGAGCTTTGCCTTGTTCTTCTAATAAATCATTTAACTCTTCAAATGCTTTGATTGGAAAATAAACCTCACCTCTAATCTCAATTTTGTTTGGAATCTGATCGCCCGATAAAAGATGCGGCACACTCTTGATCGTTTTTACATTCAACGTTACATCTTCACCGGTGGTGCCATTTCCACGGGTAAGCGCTCTGACCAATTTACCTTTTTCATAGAGCAGATTTATAGCCAAGCCATCTATCTTTAATTCGCAGAGCCAAGTAGCACTTTTGCTGACTTTTTCAACTCGTTCGAACCAGGCGTTCAATTCCGTATCGTCAAAAACATTATCTAGCGACATCATGCGCTCTAAATGATCATGTTGCTCAAATTGTGTGGCAAAACCTCCGCCGACTTCGTCAGTAGGAGAATCGGCTACTTTAAATTGCGGATATTTCTTTTCTAATTTCAATAATTTTTGCCACAGCTCATCGAATTGAGCATCACTTATTTCAGGTTTATCTAAAACATAGTATTTGAACTGATGATCTTTAATCTGGTCAGTTAATTCAGCAATTTTGCGTCGAATCTGGGCGCTCATTAAGTTCTCAATGATTTGCTAATTTGTTTCAGTAATTGTGGCTGATCCGACGACGCGATCTTGATCGTAAATTACTAAGCCTTGACCAGTTGCTAATCCAAACAGCGGTTCATCAAGATTTACTTTTATTGAAGTGCCATCAAACAGATATTCACATGGCAAGGCATCGCCATGTGCGCGAACTTGCGCAAAACCTTTGTAGTTTTTATTCACATCTATTTTTGGACCGCAAAAAATTGCCGGTGTTCCGACAATATTCTTAACGGCAAGTTGTTCATGCTCGCCAACTACAACCGTGTTTGTTTTTGGCTCAATCTTTAAAACATAACGCGGTTCACCTGATTTAGTTGGCACAGTTAAACCTAACCCACGGCGCTGACCAACGGTGTAGGTGTAAGCACCGCGATGTTCACCCAATTTTTCACCAGTTTGATCAACGATTGGACCAACATTTGAACCGAGTTTGTCGCGCAACCAACCAGCATTGTCGCCGTGCGGCACAAAACAAATGTCATGTGAATCTGGTTTGTTTGCAACAAAAAGCCCACGTGCTTTCGCCTCTTTGCGGGTATCAATTTTTTCAGTATCGCCCAGTGGAAAATGTGCGCCTTGCAATTGCTCTTCATTTAGAACTGCCAATACATACGATTGATCTTTGGCATAATCTTTTGCGCGATGCAAAGTTTTGTAGGTGCCATTGTCTTTGGTAATCGCGTAATGCCCTGTGACCACGCCATCAAAACCAAGTGCTTTTGCACGGTCTAACACCGCAGCGAACTTAATTTTTTCATTGCAACGCAAACATGGATTAGGAGTGCGCCCACTTTTATATTCGCTTAAGAAATTTTCAACAACTTGATCATGAAATTCATTTGCCATATCCCAGATATAAAACGGAATTCCGATTACATCAGCGGCTCTTCTGGCATCATGCGAATCTTCTATAGTGCAGCAACCACGAGCACCAGAACGGTATTTTTGTGGATTACTCGAAAGCGCCAGATGTACTCCAACGACATCATGACCTGCATCAACTGCGCGGGCAGCCGCAACCGCTGAATCAACTCCGCCACTCATAGCGGCCACTAGTCGCATATTTTTAATTTGCCTTAACTAAAGTAGCGCGCGATCTTGCCACCACATTAGAAATTACCGCGGCTAATTTTTCAATTTCAGATTCAGTGTTTGTATCACTTAATGAAAATCGAAGTGATGATCTGGCAGCTGATTCAGATAGTCCAATTGCCATTAGAACATGGCTGGGCTGTTGCACGCCGGCACTGCAAGCTGAGCCGGTGGAACAGGCAATTCCTTCGGCATCAAGTAACAACAACATGCCATCACTTTCGGTGCCGGGAAAAGTTATATTTGCAATTCCAGGTAGGGATAAATCATCAGAATTACTTTTGTCACCGTTTAAATGCGCATCTGGTATTTGCTCTAGCACTTTTGTAATCAGTAATTGTTTTAATTGACGTACTCGGGTAGTGCGCTTTGCGAAATTTTCCTGATAAAACTTGGCAGCCGCCGCAAATGCAATTATTCCTGGAGCATTAAAAGTTCCGCTGCGTAGATCTCGCTCTTGTCCGCCACCGTGCAATATTGGTTCTAAATCGACGCCTCGCTTAAGTATCAATGCCGCCACGCCAAGCGGACCACCAACTTTATGAGCCGAAATTGTTGCCGAAGTTACTGCTAAATCTTTAAATGAAAACTTAGTCTTTAAAAAGCTCTGCACCGAGTCGGTATGAAATGGAATCTCGCCCGCTATTTGTGCTAATCGCTGGATTGGTTGAATCGTGCCAATTTCATTGTTGGAATGCATGATTGAAATCAGCGCGATTTTGCCAGCATATTTAGTTAGCGCTTCTTGATACTTTGCTTCATTAATAAATCCATTTTCAGAAACCGGTATTTCGATAACGACTGCACCCTCATGTTCTTGTAGCCAATGAATGGGATCAATAACTGCATGATGTTCAAAACTGCTGGTGATAATGACATTTTTACCGGTTTTCTTGCCCCGCCAATAAAAACCTTTGATTGCCAAATTGTTTGCCTCAGTACCACTGGCGGTGAAAATTATTTCACTCGGTGCGCAATCGGCGATTTTTGCTAACTCTTCCCGCGCCTGTTCCAAATCTTTACGAGCTTTGCGACCTGCTGAATGCAGTGACGATGCATTACCTAGATGAGTCGCACTTTGCGTAAGAGCAGCAATTGCAGCTGGCACCATTTGCGTTGTCGCGGCATGGTCAAAGTAGATCTGGCTCATGTGCTAATTCTATTTCGTTAATTAAGGGTTAAATTGAGTTGATTTAATCAGGATTTACGAGCGATTATTCCTTTGGTTGCCTGAGGCACAACGTTAAATAAATCGCCAATTACGCCAAAATCTGCCAATTCAAAAATCGGCGCTTCTGGATCTTTATTTATTGCGACGATTGTTTTACTGGTCTGCATTCCAGCCCGATGTTGAATCGCGCCAGAAATGCCACAAGCAACATAAAGTTGTGGCGAAACCGTTTTGCCAGTCTGTCCAACTTGATGACTGTGCGGATACCAACCAGCATCAGTTGCAGCACGTGATGCACCAACCGCGGCTCCGAGTGCGTCAGCAAGTTCTTCAATTGGTTTGAAATCTCCGTTTGTGCCCCGGCCACCTGAAACCACCACATTTGCTTCGGTAAGTTCTGGCCGACCACCTTTAATCGCCGGTTTCGATTGAATTACTGGATTTAATTTTGCTAAATCTGAAATTTGCACTGCGAATTCTTCGACGGTCGGATTTGAATTTGTCGCAGTTGCTTCGATGCTGTTGCCGCGTAATGTCACGATTGCAGTTGCCGTGGTAACCGCAGAATGCACCGTTGTTGAACCACCAAAGACCGATTGAGTTGTGATTCGATCTTTATCTATATTAATTGCATCAGTAATTAATCCGGAATCAGTTTGCACCGCTACCCGCCCAGCAATTTCTTTGCCACGTGCACTTGATGTTATTAGAACAGCAGTTGGATTTTTAGATTTGATTAATTGTGAAATTCCATCGGCTATAGCAGCAACCGAAAATTTTTCCCATTCGCCAGAGCAAGTTATTACCTGATCTACTGAAAAGTTTTTTAATTGATCAATTAATGAACTAGGTTGACTTGAAAAAACTATTGCGACTGATTCGCCTATACTCTTTGCAAAAGTCGCTAACTCACCGGCAGATTTAGCAACTTTGCCATCTTGATGATCAACTAGGAAAAAAACTTGGCTCATTTATGTTATGCCAGCCGTTTCTCTTTTAAATACTCGACCAATTTATCGCCGGCAGAACCATCATCTTGTACTTTTAATCCGGCAGCTTTAGCAGGTCTAGGCAATGCATCTTTTACCGCCGACCAAGCCGCTGCAGAACCAACGGCCGATGCTTGAATGTTTAAATCTGCCAAAGATTTAGTGGTAATTGATTTCTTTTTAGCAGCCATGATGCCTTTGAAAGATGGATACCTTGGTTCATTTATTTTCTCGATCACCGAAACAACCGCAGGAAAATTTGCACTCATTGTTTCAACACCAAATTCAGTAACCCGGTCAATTTCTACTTTTTTAGCAGCCGGATCAACCAAAACTTTTCCGGCAAAAGTTAATTGCGCAAATTGCAATCGCTGCGCCAACATCGCAGGCACTACTGACATGCGCGCATCGGTTGATTCGGTTCCGCAAATTACTAAATCAAAACCTTCATTTTTAATTACCTCTGATAAAACTTTTGAAGTTGCTAATGCATCAGAACCAGCAAGCGCTGCATCACTTACCAAAATCGCGTTGTCTGCACCCATAGAAAGCGCTTTGCGGATTGCTTCGGTAGCGCGCTCGGGGCCCATTGAAATAACAGTTATTGAATGACCACTTGCTTCACCGGCTTCACCAGTTGCGGAATTTTTTTCAACAATTCGTAGGGCCTCTTCAACCGCATATTCATCTAAATCATTAAGAACTGCATCAACGCCAGCGCGATCTAGTAACCCATTTGCCATTTTCTTTTCTGCCCAAGAATCTGGCACTTGCTTCACGCAAACAGCAATTTTCATGTTCAAAGGTTACTTACTGGTAACCGATGGGACCAGTCCAAGTTCTTCACTTTTAGTTCGCTGACACTTAACCTCAACCTTTACTTGAGGCTTCATAAGGTTCGGAAACTGAGCCCGTGAGAGTCGCAATAGTCACTGAGTCCTTTCTCCCCTCGGTAAACGGAGTTACAAACTCTGTCTTAAGAATTTTAGAACATCTTGAACAGAGCGGGGACGAATCCTTGGTAATAACACCGGCCACTGAGGGCGTGCCAAAAATTTACGCCGGTGCAAAAATAAAGACGACATTCTCTTTACAGACACAAAACCTCAAACCACTCGGATTACCGATGGGTCTACCCCAGCGAAGGATGAAGCACCTACTCGAAGGGTTCGATCCAGATGTAATTCACTTGGCCTCACCAATGCTGATGGGAGGGTATGTCGCAAAAATTGCGCGCAAGTTATCTATTCCAACACTCTCGGTTTTTCAAACTGACATGGGTGGTTTTGCTCGACAAAATGGGTTTGGAATTGCACAAAATTCTCTACAAAAAATGTTGTACAAAATTCACTCGATGACTGATCGAACATTGGCGCCATCGCCGCACAGCGCACTTGACCTGCACTTAGCTGGCGTGCCAAATGTTTTTTTATGGAGACGTGGGGTTGATTCAGAATTGTTCCATCCCGATAAGCGCAACCCTTACATCAGAAAGCAGTTGTTGGGTTTGAATTCAAGGCGAAAACTCATCGGATATGTGGGTCGATTAGCTGGTGAGAAACGAGTGCAAGATTTAGAGATTTTGGATAAGCAAGACAATCTTCAATTAATTATTGTGGGCGAAGGCAGTCAGCGATCTAAATTAGAGCGATTACTCCCAAATGCAAAGTTTCTCGGGTTCAAATCGGGAAATGAATTAGCGGAAATCTATGCCAACTTAGATCTTTTTGTGCACCCTGGGCCAAATGAAACTTTCTGTCAAACGGTGCAAGAGGCACTCGCCTCGGGTACGCCCTGCATAGTTCCCAAGACCGGCGGAGCTAAAGACTTGATTAAATCCAATGAAACTGGATACGTGGTTGATACATCAAATCCAAAAGCCCTGCTTGAAACTGTTTCAACTCACCTAGATCGCATAGACCAAAAATTAATGCGCCAGAATGCAAGAGAATCAGTTGCTTTTAGAACCTGGAAAACAATAAATTCAGAGTTACGAGAGCATTACAAGGAATTAATTGAAATAAATCTAAAATCTAGAAATCCAATTAATCTAAAAACTGGAATTGTTGCGTAATCTCTTATGAAAATAGTGCATATCGCAAACTTTTATGGGCCAAATTCTGGTGGTATTAAAACTACAATCCATGAATTAGGTCGCGGTTATCAACGATATGGAAATGAGTTCATTTACATAGTACCCGGACCTAAATTCATGCAAGAATCCACAATTTTTGGAACGGAAATTTGCCTACCTGGCCGCACGTTGCCTGGTTCTGGCGGATATCAAGTAATTGCTAGCAAAAGACAATTGCGAAATTTGTTGGAATTCTTACAGCCAGATATTGTCGAAGTCTCAGATCGATTTACCCTGATTTGGATTGGTAAGTGGGCAAAAAGGCAAAAAATCAAGTCTGTGGTTTTTAGTCACGAAACATTACTTGGACTAATACAAAGATTCATCCCTTTGATCCCCAAGAGCATGGCAAAGTTAATTAGTAACTGGCACAACCGAAAACTGTCTAAATCATTCAACTACGTGATTGCAACCACCGAATTTGCCGCTCGAGAATTCAAAGCGATTAATTGTGATAATTTAAGAATTATTAAGCTTGGGGTCGACTTAGAAACCTTCAACCCAACAAATCGCTCAGACATGATCCACCAAGAATTAGGCAAAGGATCTGAATTTGTGTTGATGCATAGCGCCCGAATGTCTCCAGAGAAAGAACCACAACGTGCAATCGAAGCGCTGAGGGAGTTAATAAATCGAGGTTATTCCATCCGACTAGTAATGCTCGGATGTGGCCCGATGTGGAAGAAAATTAAGAAGATATCAAGAGGTTTGCCGGTAGACACTTTAGGTTATATTTGTGATCGAACGAAATTAGCAAAATACCTGGCAAGTGCAGACATAATGATTGCGCCGGGACCACTTGAAACATTTTGCCTGTCAGCTTTGGAATCTTTGGCTAGCGGTACACCTGTGGTGGCTTCGAAATCCAGTGCAGTGGGTGAACTCTTAGAGATAAATTCACAACATCCAGTTGGTTCAGTTGCGGCCGATAATGGGATCAGTTTTGCAGCAGAGATAGAAAAAATTCTTAATTTTCCAAATATCAGGATTCGAAGTCGAGAAGTTGCAGAACAATTCAATTGGTCAACAACCGTGGATTGTCTTCTAACTTTGTATGGGGCGAAAAAACCAATGGTCACAACGAGAAAAAGATTACGTGTTGCCTGACCAACTGGAATGCAATACGGACTGAAATGAGGTAACCAGGAGCCAAGATGGAAATTGTCCGCAATGTTCCGGTGTTCGCCGTGATTGGCGATAGTGCCGCCTACGGAACTGGTGATGAGATAAAACCTGGTGAGTTTCGGGGTTGGGCAAAAATATTGGCCGATAATTTTAGAAATAAGTGCGACTACATAAATTATTCAAGACCCGGAGCAAAATCTACCGAAATTAGCTCCATTCAACTTGAGAAAATTAAGCACCATCATCCAGACCTTTGCGCGGTGATTGCCGGTGGCAATGACCTGTTGCGAAATAATTTTGATCCTGAACTCCTATATTTAAATCTTCAATCCACATGTAAACAACTGATTTCTATAGGAAGTGAAATATTGATGCTGCAATTACACGACCCGAATAAACTCCTTAAATTACCTTGGCTATTAGCGCGAGTCTTACGTAGAAGAGTGAATGCTGTGAATGAGGTTTATGATCGAATTGCATCGGAGTTTGATGTAGTACTAGTTCAAACTAGATCAATTCCAAATGTTCACGATCTTAAGTATTGGCACATTGATCGCATGCATCCTGGACCGATGGGCCACTTTCTTTTGGCGAGAAAATTTTCAGAATTATTGCGAACTCGCGGTTGGGATATTCAATTACCGCACAATTTTGAATCCCCGAAAAAAGCCAAACTTGAAAATATTAAATGGTATTTGCGCAATGCCATCCCATGGTTTTTAAAGCGTTCGATTGACCTATTGCCAGCCGCCATTTACTTAATGTCTGTGGAAGCTATTAATTGTGCAGTTGAAAGATTTAAAAATAAAGAGCAATTTGAGATCGTTGATTTGGTCAAAAAACGTGGTCAGGCAACTAATCAGATACTGAAAGCAAGCTAAAAATCGTCTTACTTGGTCTTGAAATCTACCGAAACAGTTGCAGTGATTGTCTTGTTAATCGTTGTGACATCGTAAATTCCGCCAGCAGATCGATCGGTGGAATCGGGGGTGGTTACTTGAATCGGACCACTTCGTACCGCTAGAACTGATCCGGCTTTGCCGCCGACTGCTTTTGTTATTGAATCGGCTCGAACTTTTGCATCTTTCATCGCTTCGGCCATTAGTTTTGGTCGAAGTTCATTTAAATTAGAAACATAATAAGCCGGACCAAAGTTATAAACATTCACGCCGGTTTGTAAAACTTCTCCAATTCCATTACTCAATTTTTGAATCAATTGCACATCTTTTGATCGGACTATCACGGTGCGATTTGCTCGATACGAAAGAATTCTGCCAGTCGCACTGCCGTTTAAATACTCTTCATTTGCAGAAGTAGATATTGCGCCTAATTCAATTTGGCTAGCAGTGATTCCACCTTTTGTTAAATAATCTTGTAAAGCAACGACGCTATTTTCAACTTTCTTTACCGCTGCACTAACAGTTGGCGTCATCTCTTGCACATTCAATGTCCACACCGCATTGTCTGCGGTTGCGCTAGTGCTGGCAGATCCGGTTACGGTGATGGCATTTCCGGCTTTAGCAGCTAAGCCACCAGAAACTTTTATTAATCCGAAAGTTAAACCAGAAGTTAAAATTGCAACTGCAGCAATAATTGCGATTAAGCGATTACGCTCGACAATGAAATTTGATTCGCTCACACCGAAATCTTATCGGGTTTACGAGCTGCCCTTTGTGACCAAGCGATTCGAAATGGTTCAAGTTCTGTATCCCACGCCACTCCGATTGCTGATTCAAGATTTGAAATTAATTTTTGCTGAGAAAAAGATGTTTCGATACATTGCTTGATTTTGTTCTCTTCGATGACGATGTTGCCGTGTAGATCTAGATTTGCCTGGTGAATTCCTAAATCTGGAGTAGCCCGATATAAAACTGCATTATTTTGGTTAAATTCACTAATCTCAAATCGCAACAGTTTCCAAATCTTCAAGCGATTTACTAAATCTATAGATTTTGATTTCTGGCATTGCCAATTAATTTCAATTCCGAAATTTCCAGCATCCATTGGTTTCCATAACTCATTGAAATGGTGAGTTGATTCTGAAATCACCTGTCGGATTGCCCATTCGACATGATTGAGTAAAACCGCAGGTGCGGTATAAATTCGCAATTGACCGCGAACATGCGCAGTAGCGCCAAACATTTATTCCTCATTTCAGATCACTTGATGTGACCTTCCCCAGCCCACCGGTCTCTGAAATAAGTGCTTTTCTAAAGTATGTATATCCAACACCAGCCCGGTATGCAGTGCAAATAGCGCTTTTAGGTAATTCTCAGAAAGCAGTTAGACTTTGAAACAGTCCGACGCTTGGCAGTACCCGTTCCACGGTTTGTTGATTGGGTCTAGCTG
>CALMJB010000008.1 GCA_937864205.1 uncultured Actinomycetes bacterium
CCGAATCTGATACCGAATTATTGAATTGGATTAACTCTTTAATTTCATCTTTAACTACACTTATACAATCCGAATAAATCAAAGTAAATCGACAGGAGCAAAATCGGTGAGGTCAAAAATTAAAAGTAAGTACACAAATATAAAACCGATTTTCACAGTTATTTTTGCGCTTACTGCCGCTATTTCACTCGCCGGATGTGGACAAATCAGTGAGGGAATTCAAGTGGGGCAAACGAAAGTATCTGTTTCGCAAATTCAGAAATCAATTGATGAAATTTTAAAAGAGCGTAAAACGGTGGATACCTCACAAATGCAACTTTTGTTCGGAGCAGATTTAGCAAGATCTCAGGCGCAATTAGAGATACGTTCCTTAGTAATTGATCAAGTTGCACAAGAAAAAAAAGTTCAGATAACGCAATCTGATTTAGAGCAACGTAAGTCTCAAATCGAAACAAGATTGAGTGACCAAGGTGCTACTTTAAAAACTGCATTAGTAGGTGCCAGTTTGGGTTCAAGTAATTTGGATAAGTTTCTTAAAATCATTTTGGTTTCCGAAAAGCTATCTGATCAATTAAAAGCTGCTGGCATACCAGATGCTCAATTAGAGTCAGAAGTTTCGAAAATTATGGGTCAGACCTCAAAAAATTTGAAGGTGAATGTCAATCCAAGATATGGAAAATGGAACTTTGAAACCGCTTCGATTGAAGCCGTTGATAACACGCTGGGTGCTGTAGTCAACCGTTAGAGAGTTAGAGAATTTAGCGAAGATAAGAGAAATTGAATTCAAATCATGCCTGACTCTGAATTACTTAGATTACGACAAGTTATGGATCAATTGCGTTCGCCCGGTGGATGCAGCTGGGATGCTAAGCAAACTCACGAATCACTCTTAAAGTATCTGTTAGAAGAGTCTTACGAACTAATAGATGCGGTTGAACAGAAAGACACCACTGCAATTCAAGAGGAATTAGGTGATCTACTTCTACAGGTTTACTTTCATGCTCGAATCGCAGAGGAAAATTCAAATCAATCATTTGATATTGAATCAGTAGCGAAGGTAGTAACTGACAAATTAATCAATCGGCATCCAAATGTTTTTGGTAATGACCCTGATGTAAAGCGTAAAGATAAATCTCTGACTGACGATGAGCGGGTCTCAGTTTGGGAAAGTGTTAAGGCACAAGAAAAGCAACGCAATTCTGCTTTAGATGGAGTCGCTCTTGGGCAACCTGCAATTTTGTTATCCACAAAACTATTAGAGCGAATTAAACGTCTTAAAATGAATGATGTTGTTATTCCAAATTTAAATAAAACTTTTCTCAATATAGATTTTTCTGACTCTAAAGCTGTTGGAGATCTGCTTTTAGGTTTAATCAAACTAGCAACTGATTCTGGCGTTGATCCGGAAACCGCTCTGCGTGCTGCTAATAATCGGTTAATCGCTTCGGTAAAAGATATAGAATCGGCAACTTAGAAGATTGAACTGATAAGGAAAAATCATTGAGTAATTCCGGTAAAGATTCTTTAATCAAAGCGGTTACGGCCCGAGAAATCCTAGATTCCAGAGGAAATCCAACGGTCGAAGTTGAAGTTAGATTAGAAAACTCGATAGTTGCGCGAGCCGCTGTTCCAAGTGGCGCTTCAACTGGCGCGTTTGAAGCGGTGGAATTACGTGATGGTGAGAAGAGATATGGCGGTAAAGGTGTAAAAACCGCTGTTTCAAATGTGAATTCAAAGATTGCGCCAGTATTAATCGGTAAGGATGTAAACCAGCAATCTGAGTTAGATAAATTAATGATTGATCTTGATGGCACGAAGAACAAATCAAATCTAGGTGCAAATGCAATTTTGGGCGTTTCATTAGCAATTGCTAAAGCCGCCGCGCAATCATCTGGAGTTTCGCTGTTTAAATTTATTGGTAAAAATCAAGGCGTTACATTGCCGGTGCCGATGATGAATATATTAAATGGTGGCGCACACGCTGATACAAATGTAGATGTACAAGAGTTTATGGTGGCACCAATTGGCGCAAACTCATTCCAAGAGGCTTTGCAATGGGGAGCTGAGATTTATCACGCATTGAAATCAGTTCTTAAGAAAAAGGGATTAGTCACAAGTATTGGTGATGAAGGTGGATTTGCCCCAGATTTACCAAGCAATACCGCGGCGCTAGATTTGATCGTTTCCGCAATCGAACAAGCTGGCTATTCCTTGAAATCTCAGATTGCGTTGGCGATGGATGTGGCCGCAACTGAGTTTTATAAAGATAATAAATATAACTTTGAAGGAAAATCACAAAGTTCGCAATCGATGATTGAATACTATGCAAAATTAGTTGCAAACTATCCATTAGTTTCAATCGAAGATCCGCTCAGTGAAGATGATTGGGTTGGTTGGGCAGAAATCACAAAAGTCCTCGGAGAAAAAGTGCAACTAGTCGGGGATGACTTATTTGTAACTAATCCAGATCGCCTGCAACAAGGTATAGATAAGAAATGTGCCAATGCATTATTGGTCAAGGTGAATCAAATCGGATCGTTAACTCAAACTTTGGCAGCGGTAGAACTGGCGCATAAAAATGGATATAAAACGATGATGTCACACCGCTCGGGTGAAACTGAAGATACGACAATTGCTGACTTGGCCGTGGCGTGCAACTGTGGCCAAATAAAAACTGGCGCACCAGCTAGATCTGAACGAGTCGCCAAGTACAACCAACTTTTGCGAATTGAAAGTGAACTAGCCGGACAAGGTAA
The DNA here is from genome assembly GCA_937864205.1 of uncultured Actinomycetes bacterium. Classification (GTDB taxonomy): domain Bacteria; phylum Actinomycetota; class Actinomycetes; order Nanopelagicales; family Nanopelagicaceae; genus CALMJB01. The sequence goes on from CALMJB010000008.1 coordinate 2,757, forward strand.
GTACGCTGGCCGACAAGCTTTTCCAAGATTTAAATAGTCATTAAATCAATTATGATCATTAATTAAATTTAAAAAATTATGCGTAACTGGATCTCTAAGAAATTAAGTGCCCAAGGTTTATCTACTCGAGCATTGATTTTTGGAATTGTACTTTTCATATTGGCAATAACTTTGGCACCACCTTTGCAACATTATTTAAATCAGCGAGCTCAAATAAACTCGCTTCGAACTCAACTTTCTGATAGCCAGAAAATGTTGGCGAATGCTCAAGCTGAGTTATCTCGGTGGAACGATCCAAATTACGTTGCAAATCAAGCCCGGGCAAGATTGCATTTTATTTTTCCTGGGGAACGTTCATATGTAATTATCGGGCCAGAACAATCAGCTGATCCAAATCAGAGCACCAAGATTTCAAACAGTTTTCCAATTGGAATTCCTTGGTATCAAAGAATTATTGCTTCAATAACCAGCACAAATCCATGAAGAATTTTGAAGATCCTTCCTCTGAAGACTTAAAAGTTATCGAACGACAATTAGGTCGCCCACCACGAAATGTTTTAAAAATTGCACATCGGTGTGAATGCGGTGCGCCAGCTGTAATTACTACCGCACCAAGACTTTCTGATGGCACCCCATTTCCAACCTATTTTTATGCCACCTGCCCAAAATTAACTGGCGCACTTTCTACTTTGGAAAGTGCTGGCTTGATGACTCAGTTCAACCAAGAATTAAGTACCGATTCCAACTTGCGAGAACATTTAAAAACCGCGCACGATCGTTATTTACAAGCGCGTGATCTGGCCATGAAGAATTTGGCAGAAACTTCCGATGATGAAAACCTAGAATTAAAAAACATCAGCGCTGGCGGCATGCCAGATCGCATTAAATGCTTGCATGCAATTGCCGCCCAATCATTTGCCCAAGGTGTTGGCGTGAATAAATTGGGAGATCGAACAATTGCGGCTTTACCAAAATGGTGGTGTGAAGCACCCTGTAGTTCTGCAAGCGAAAATTAAAAATGCGCGTTGCAGCGATTGATTGCGGAACAAATTCAATTCGCCTATTAATTGCTGATATAACAGATGGAAATTTTCAAGAATTATTCCGCGATATGGAGATTGTGCGCCTGGGTGAAGGCGTAGATCAAAATAAAGCCTTTTCACCTGCGGCAATCGAGCGAACATTGATTGCGGTAGAAAAATTCAAATCTGAAATTATCAGGCGCGGTGTGCAACAAATCAGATTCTGTGCCACTTCTGCCACCAGGGATGCAACAAATCGAGATTTATTTATTGATGGCGTGCGGAAAATATTGAATGTTGAAGTAGAAGTTATTCCCGGAACACTAGAGGCAAGATTTTCATTTAAAGGAGCAACCCAATCATTGCCGGCAAGTATGGCGCCGTTTTTGGTGGTGGATATTGGTGGCGGTTCTACCGAATTTGTATTGGCAGATTCAGCTGAATCAGAGGATTTATCGGCTATTAGTGTCGATATCGGATGTGTGCGAATGAGTGAACGCCATTTCAAAAATCTTCCGCCAACCGCAGCACAGATTGCTGCAGCCAGTGCCGATATAAATTTAGCAATCGATAAAGCATTCAAAGTTATTGATTTCAAACGGGTGAAAAGTTTGATTGCGGTAGCCGGAACCGCCACGACTGTTGCCGCCGCTGCCCTCAATTTGGACAAATATGATCGATATGCGATTCATTTGGCTTTTATTGAAAGTAAGAAGACTTTTTTAGTTTCACAAAAATTGCTACAGATGAACAAATCTGAAATCAGTGCGCTGCCGTACATGCATCCGGGTCGAGTCGATGTAATTTCTGCCGGCGCGTTAGTACTTTCTCAAATTATTGAACGGACAAAAGTAAGCGGGTTTATCGCAGCAGAGACCGATATATTGGATGGCATTGCGTGGTCAATAGCAAAATAAACCAACCTATTGCTGCCAAACAAAATCTAAATTTTAAAACTTTAAAACAACTAGATTCAGAAATATCTAAATGCAAAACTTGTCCTAGGTTGGTGGATTGGCGAGAAGAGATTGGCCAAACTAAACGGTTGGCATATAAATCCGATAAATATTGGGCTAAACCGGTTCCAGGATTTGGCGAAAATGATGCAAAAATATTGGTAGTCGGTTTAGCGCCTGGTGCTCACGGTGCCAATCGCACTGGAAGAGTTTTCACCGGCGATCGATCTGGCGATTGGTTATATAAAGCGTTATTTGATGTGGGGTTGGCAAAGCAGCCAGAAAGCATAAGCATCGACGACGGCCAAAAGTTATTTAAGACCAGAATTACTTGTGCAGTTCATTGTGCACCACCAGGAAATAAACCATTACCGGATGAAATCGCAAATTGTCGAAGTTGGTTTTCTAATGAAATCAGAATCCTTTGGCCAAACCTAAAAGTTATAGTTGCATTAGGTCGATTGGCTTGGGATTGTGTAATTAAAGAGTTAAATTCAGAACTTGTTGAAAGTTCACAATTAGAAACATCGAAAA
>CALMJB010000009.1 GCA_937864205.1 uncultured Actinomycetes bacterium
GCTGAGCAACTGGCGCAATTAATGGTGGGTCGCCCGGTTGAATTAAATGCCAAGCGCGAAGCGGTTGCTAACCAAGATGAAATCTTGAATATTTCTGGCCTCACTATCAAAAATCACTTAGGTGCGATTGTCGTAAAAAATGTGTCCATAAATGTAAATGCTGGAGAAGTACTAGCGGTGGCAGGAGTGCAGGGAAATGGCCAAACTGAATTAGCCCGATCGATTATCAATCTTGAAAAAGCATTGTCTGGCAGCATCAAATTAAAGGGGCGAGAGCTTCTTGGGTTGTCTATTAAAGCGGCGCTCTCTGCCGGAATTGCATATATCCCTGAGTCAAGGGAATTAGATGGATTAGTTGGTGGATTTACCATTTATGAAAATTTGATCCTGGATGTCATCGATCAATCTAACTTTTCAAAAGCAGGAATACTCAATCGAAGTGCAATCTCTGAATTTGCGGAAGAAAAAAAGAATCAATTCGATATCAGAGCGCAGGATATTTATGCCGCGGCAAACTCTTTATCTGGCGGAAATAAACAAAAAGTAGTCTTAGCAAGAGAATTATCAAAAGAAGTTTCACTAGTTGTTGCTTCGCAACCGACCAGAGGTTTAGATATCGGTTCGATTGAGTTTGTACATAAAAAGATTTTGGAACAACGCGCTGCCGGAAAAGCGGTGTTGTTATTTAGTACCGAACTTGATGAAATTTATGCGCTAGCAGACCGAATCGCGGTTATGTATAAAGGTGAAATTATCGATGTGGTGAAACCAAATACGCCACCAAATCAAATTGGCATGTTAATGGCTGGTGTTAAGTGAAGAAATTTAGAGAATTAATTGCGAATGCAAAGTTGCCAGCATTATCTTTTCTTTTAGCATTTTCAGTTGGTGGAGTTTTAATTTCATTTTCAGATCCTAAGTTGCTAAAAGATTCAGGCAATCCATTCATATTTATCGTAAATGGTGCACGCGAATCGCTCAATGCTTATCTGGCACTATTTCAAGGTTCAATCTTTGATATTAATCAGGTTAAAGATAATTTTTTACAGGGTTTTTATCCATTATCTGAAACTTTAGTGGTGGCTACTCCATTAATTCTTACCGGTTTATCTGTCACTTTGGCATTTCGTTCCGGTTTATTCAATATTGGCGCGCAAGGGCAATTCATTGTCGGTGCTACTTTGTCGGCGTTTTTAGGTTTTAAGTATGAATTTCCAGCAATATTGCATGTATTAATTTGTTTAATTTCCGCTTTTATTTTGGCGGGAATCTTTGGCGGATTAGTAGGTTTTCTAAAAGCTAGAACTGGTGCACATGAAGTAATCGTTACGATTATGCTGAATTATGTAGCGCTTTATTTCTTGTATTGGTTGCTATCTACTAAACCTTTTCTTCGCGAAGGTCGGCAAGATCCGATTTCACCACCAATTAATGAATCAGCCAGATTACCGCTGTTGTTTGGTAATCAATTTCGAATCAGCATTGGAATATTAATTTCATTATTGATTGCATATTTAATTAACGTTTTGTTAAATCAAACAACTTATGGATTTAAATTTCGTGCAACTGGATTGAATTCAAATGCAGCGAAGACCGCTGGTATCTCATCTTTAATGGTAATGACCATGGTGATGGCAGTATGTGGTGGGTTAGCAGGTTTAGGTGGCTCTCTCAGTATTTTAGGTGGCGAATACGCCCTTACCGCCGGAGTGGCCGGTTCATTTGGTTTTGATGCAATTACAGTTGCACTTTTAGGAAGAGCAAAACCAGTTGGAACCGTTTTTGCGGCATTTTTGTTTGCCATGTTGCGAGCCGGAAGTCGAACCATGCAGGCTAGAACTCAAACTCCAATTGACATAGTTTTAGTTATTCAAGCATTAATAATTTTGTTTATTGCCGCTCCGGCATTGGTGAGAGCAATTTTCCGTATAAAAACGGTAAAAGAGGTAGAAACCATTCAAGCTAAAGGATGGAATGGTTAACATGGCGAAGATTAAAGTGATCAGCGAACGCAAAGATGGGGTT
>CALMJB010000010.1 GCA_937864205.1 uncultured Actinomycetes bacterium
GTTACTAATTACAACTTGGGATATCAACTCGGACTAATAGCATTCACCTCTGCCGTGCTCGGCGGAATCGGTAATTTGCAAGGCGCAGTTTTAGGTGCGATTTTGATCGGTTTGATTCAGGGATTAAATGACGGTTTGCCTATTGGTCTCGGACAACAATGGTCTCAAACCGTTGTATTTTCAATTTTGATTTTGTTAATGGTATTTAGACCAACTGGTTTACTTGGTAAGCCAATGGTAGAGAAGGTTTAATCGGTTAATTCATGGCTAAATCTTTAAATTTATTTAAGCGGGAAAACAAAAAGGTGAGTGGCGCATTCAATCAGGCAAAATGGATTCGCGGATTCACTATTGCAGCGATAGCAGTTTGGGCTTTCTATGCATTTGTGGTCGACAAACTTCCAGATTCGCTTTCATCCTTTTTCCAAAGCTGGTTTCCAGCAAGTTCAATAAATGAATCTTTGGTATGGGTAATCTGTGCATTAGGTTTAAATATTGTGGTCGGCTATGCCGGCTTATTAGATCTGGGATTCGTGGCATTCTGGGCGATTGGCGGTTACTGCGCCGGTTGGTTCATGTCTGATTTCTTCTACCAAGTAAACATTCGCTTTGGCACGATGACTCCGAAAGAGATTCCCGGCGTACATATTAGTTTTTGGTTGGTTCTTTTAATTGGCGCTTTAGTTTGCGCTCTTTTCGGAGTAATTATTGGTGCTCCAACTCTGCGACTTAAGAGTGATTATTTGGCGCTGGTTACTTTGGGCTTTGGTGAAATTATTCCGCAGGTTTTTTACAACGGTGAAAACATCGCTGGCTTTAACTTAACAAATGGTTCAAAGGGTATATCGCCAGTCGATAACATCGGAATTTTTGGCAAAAAGCTTGGCCCATTTGATTTAGATTGGAAGTACTTCATTTTTTGCTGCCTGACCGCTCTCATGATCTTCATTTCTTTGAAGATTCGAAGCGGAAAATTAGGTAGAGCTTGGTTGGCGATTCGCGAAGATGAACTAGCCGCCAGCATGATGGGTGTGCCATTAATGCGCTCAAAATTGGCTGCTTATGCGGTCGGTGCTTTCTCAGGTGGAATTGGGGGAGTTGCATTTGCCACCCACGTTAATGGTGTGTTCGCCGATCGATTTACATTTTCTATCTCAATTATTTTGCTAGCAATGGTGGTCTTAGGCGGAATGGGAAATGTTTGGGGCGTAATGGTTGGCGCACTGCTAATTGCATGGGTGAATGCCGCTGGATTACCAGCCTTTGGTGACATGGTTAATGGTGCACTTGGCACAAATATTAATTTCCCTTCATACAACTTCTTACTATTTGGTGGCGTACTGATTTTGATGATGTTGTTCAAACGCGAAGGTTTACTGCCAGAGTCGCGCCTAAAGAGTTTGATGCATGAAACAGATGATGCATCTAGCAATGTCGGGACACACTAATGGCTAAAACAGCAACTGAATCGGTGCTAAGAGCCGATCACATTTCGGTTAAGTTTGGCGGATTAGTCGCAGTCGATGATGTTTCCTTTGATATTCCAAAAGGTTCAATCGTTTCATTGATTGGTCCAAACGGTGCTGGAAAGACAACTTTCTTCAACGTTTTAACAGGTTTGTACAAACCAACTTCAGGTGCCGTTAATTTCAATGGCGCAAATATCACCGCCCGCCCACCACACAAAATCGCTCAATCAGGTATGGCGCGAACTTTTCAAAATATTCGCTTATTTAATTTAATGACCGCTGAAGAAAATGTTATGGTGGCAATGCATTCACATCTAAAGTCTGGAATTTTGGCGACTGTGTTTGGAACTCCACGGCAACGCCGAGAAGAACGGGAAGCTAAAGAACGTGCCCGAGAACTACTGGAATATGTCGGTATTGGTAAAACTGCCGGTCAGTTTGCTCGCAATCTTTCTTATGGTGATCAACGCAGACTAGAAGTTGCCCGTGCGCTGGCGCTTAATCCGTCATTGTTGTTATTAGATGAACCAACTGCGGGAATGAATCCGCAGGAATCAAAAGTGTTCGTTGATTTCGTAAATCGAGTACGAGATGACAAAAATCTTTCTATTTTATTAATTGAGCACGATATGAGCGTTGTTATGAGTGTTTCCGAACGAGTCACGGTGTTAGATCGTGGTCAAAAAATTGCCGAGGGTTCACCATCGCAGATTAAGTCTGATCAACGGGTGATTGAGGC
>CALMJB010000011.1 GCA_937864205.1 uncultured Actinomycetes bacterium
TCACCTTGTTCAGCTTCTGCTAAATAAGATTCGCCTTGCACCAAAGTTCCACGTGTAGCACCCACTCTGAATCGGACACCTTTTGTTACTGGAAAACTGAAGCCACTGCTTCCGCCTCTGTATCTAGATGGAGTACGAGCCGGAATTCGAATACGACCGACTCCGGTCCAAATTGTTAATTCGCCATCTTTGCGCATTAATGAGTCATCTGCGGCATCTTTGCCCTTGGCTAAAAGATTTAAGGCATCAAGACATTTCTTAAATATTTCAGCATCTCTGCGCCATTCATCATGTTCAAAGTTATAAGCGGCCAAATCAGATTTGTATTTTCGTCTGGCTTTAAAATCGTTCCAGAATCCCATGGCTACACCTTATATTTGCAATTAAATTTGAACGAAGAAATCAGCTTTTTCAGCGAATTCACCAATTAAATCGGCATTGCGTTGATCAGTACCTTTTGCCCAATCCGTTGCATCTTTTAAAGATCGACCAAACGATTGATGGCGTTTAATCAATCGATCTAATCTAATTTCTTCAGGTAAATCAACGTACCAAGTCTCTGTGAAAAGTGACTTTAACTTTCCCCAAGGGTCAATTGAATTTAGAAGATAGTTTCCTTCCGTGATAACCAATTTATGTTTTGGTTTCACCACCCCGGCTGCTGCAAAAGATTCCTCTATTTCCCGGTAAAAAATTGGAAAATATAGCTCGGAATCTTGATTTGTCTTTATTCGCTCTAGTAAAGATAGATAGCCAATAACATCAAAAGTATCGATTGCGCCTTTTCGATCCCGCCGTTTCAGTTGATCTAATTGCTGATTACTTAAATGGAAACCATCCATCGGCACTACAACAGCAGTATCTTGCTCCAAATTTTCCATAATATGACCGGAAAGGGTGGATTTTCCAGCTCCAGGTTTACCAACTATCGCGAGGATTATTCGATTTTGGTTATTTTTCAAAAGCGTATTTACACGATTTACAACTTGGTCCAGCCCTGAGATTACCTGCGGCATATTTTTCTCAGAATTTTGCTCTTATATTTTATGAGCGGTTTTAATTTTCTGCTCCATATACTCTCTAGAGCTAATTGCCATCGATTTGTTATCAGTCCAAAGGTTTCGCCAAATTCCTAAGGTGCTAGATAAATCTGGATGAACTACTGCGGACGAGAAAGATTCGAAAGTGATCGTGCCCGTAAAACCAATTTGTGCCAATGCACCAAAGAAACTATCGAAATCTATATTCCCAGTTCCAAGTGGGCCACGATGGCTTGCGCCAACATGAACATAGCCAAGTTGTTTGCCGCATTTCTTGATTGGTCCAGCCAAGTCCTGCTCTTCGATATTCATATGATAAACATCAAGATGCACGACCACATTGTCCAAACCAATTCGTTTAATAATTTCTAACGCTTGATCAGCGGTATTAATTAAATTTGATTCATATCTATTCACTGGCTCGAGACCCAAGGTAATTCCATTTGTTTTTGCACGTTTTGCTAACCTGGTTAACGCACCAACTGCGTTATCAATCGCTTTTTGTGATGGTGGTAACTTATATTTTCCGAGCGCACTATAAATAACTCCACCAAGATAATTCCCACCAAGTGCTGAAACCACATCTAAGGCTTCATTCAATCTCTTTTCGCCCCGTGCGACTATCTCTGAATCCTCATTATTTATGTCTGCATCAAATGACAAACCTAGTGAACACGCACTTTTTATATTGTAATTCTTTAAGACCGAGAGGGTGTGTGGCACATCAATTGATTTTGGATCAAGCGCAGGAATTTCAATTAAACCATAACCGGTTTCAGCAGTGTTCTTGACTGCCTCTTCACATTCTGGCTTTGACCACCCGCCCACCCAAACAAGCGCGTGTACTCCAAGAAGATTTGGAAGTTGCTTTGACATTTTATCCTCGCTTTGCTGAACCAGTTATTAACGCAACTAATTCATCACCAGTTGTGTCTTTTGTTCTCATCCCTGCAATCACATCTCCTTGACGCATTACGAAAATATGATCAGAAAGTCTCAGTACTTGTTCAAAATTATGACTAATTAACAAGATAGCTAATCCTTGTGCTTTCATTTTCTTGATTAACTCTTCCACTTTCATGGTTTCCCGAGCACCGAGCGCTGCAGTTGGTTCGTCCATAATTACAACCTTGGAGCCCCAGCCCACCGCTCGACAAATTGCCACCGCTTGACGTTGACCACCGGATAATCCTCTGGTTCTTGAACGCACCGAAGGGATGTAGACATCTAGTTTCTTAAGCATTGCTTCAGATTCTTCCCGCATCTTTGCCCGATTTAGAATCTTCACAACTCCGAGGTTTTTCGTAATCTCTCGATTTAAAAATAAGTTTTGCCAAATAGTTAAATCTTCAACCAAACTCAAATTTTGATAAACCGTTTCAATTCCTGCCACACGAGCAGATTCGGGTGAATCAAAAGTTACACTCTCGCCATTAATTCTAATTTCACCTTCGTCTGGTTGATAAACACCCGCGATGCATTTAATTAAAGTCGTTTTTCCAGCACCATTGTCGCCAACAATTGCGGTAACTTCTCCTGGTCGAGCAGAAATAGTTGCGCCTTTTAATGCATTTACATTTCCGAATGATTTTTTAACAGCATTACATTCGATTGCGAGTGAAGTTGTACTCATCGAACGTTCCTTACTAATGATGCAGAGAGAATTACCACGATACCAACCGAAATATATTGATAATAAGAGGCAACGCCAATAATCGTAAGGCCATTGGAAAGGGCTTGTAACAACAAAGTCGCAACAAACGGGCCAAATATGGTGGCACGGCCTCCAAACAAACTGACTCCACCAAGCACAACGGCAGCGACGCTATTTAAAAGAATTGCAGTATTTGCAGCTGGTTCAGCCGCGCCAATTCGCGCAATCGCTAAAGTTGCAGCAAATCCTGCCAATAAACCGGAAATTCCATAAACCGCCACTTTGATTCTGACAATCGAAACACCCATTGCTCGGGCTGAATCTGGATCGCCACCCACTGCTAACAGGTGAACGCCAAAGCGGGTATGGAAAAGTAAAAAATGTGAAAAAACCACTATTGCGAAGGCGATATACATTAAGTACGGCACGCCAAATTTTTCATTGATAGCAACATTTGCTAATCCACTATTAATAATCTGCACAGGTCGGCCATTGCTAAGCACTAGTGCAGTTCCTGCGGCAATACTTAACATTCCAAGCGTGACTATAAAGTCATTAATTTTTCTAACCGAAATTATTAATCCATTGATAATGCCGGCAATCATTCCAGCCAACATGCCGCCAAGCATGCAGACCCAAACTGGAAGTTCTTTTGTGAAACAAATTCCAAAAATTACTGCACCCAATGTCAGAATTGAACTAACTGACAAATCAATTCCGGCGGTGGCCACTGTGAAAGTCTGACCAACTACGATGATTGCCGGAATTGCCGACGCAACCAAAATATTATTTAAATTGTAAATAGATAAGAATGCGCTCGGGTTTATCGCTCCAAAAACAACGATTACAAGTAAAAACGCAACTACGACTAACCAGTCGGACCAGAAATAAGGGTCGCGAAGTCTTTGCTTAAAAGAAAGTTTGGAGTCCGCCCCCGGTTTGGAGGCGGACCCTGGATTACTTTTAGTATCCATTAACTAAATGAGTATCTTGAGAAACTTTTATTTCTTGATCAATTTCTCATATGGATTGTCATAAGTTCCTGGTGGCAATTGGTTCGGGAAATAACCGCGTGAGCTGTTATTTGCCAATGCCTTATCGATGTTTGAGCTATCGATAATGTAATAAGGAGTGATTGTCTTCTCTGGCACCTTGCCGCCTTGAGCAGCGATGATGCAAGCCTGAACACCCATTTGTCCCATTACATATGGATACTGTGAAATTGTTGCGGAGATTTTTCCGCTCTTTACCAATGTCAAAGCATCAGCAATACCATCAACACCGTAAATCTTCTTGGTGCCGATATTTGTTGCCTTGCTGATTCCTTGTGCCATTTGGTCGTTAGCAGCGAAGAACGCAGCGATGCTTGGGTTAGCTAGCAACATTGCATTGGCTTTATCCAACGCCTTTGTTGTATCCCAATCAGCATTTTCTGGTCCTACGAATTTGACGGTTGGATCAGCGGCTAATGCGCCTTTCTTGAAACCATCAATACGTGCTGCGCTGGTTACGTTTCCAGCTAAGCCTGCGATCAAACCGATTGTCTTACCGGTTCCGATTTTGGCGATCATGTCTTTTCCGCCAGCTTCACCTGCTGCGAAATTATCTGTACCTGCGAATGAAGTGACCTTTCCACCTGCTGCAGCCAAAGAGGTTGCATCAATTGGAGAATCAATATTGATAACGGTCTTCTTCTTCTTGGTGATCTTTCCAACTGCTTGTGACAAGTTGTTGGAAGAAATTGGAATCACGATATAGCAGTCATAATTTTGACCAGCTAGTGAATCCAACTTGTTTGCTTGACCTACATCATCGTTAAGGCCTGGAGCTGCTTGCACATTTGCTCTGATGCCATACTTCAATGCGGTCTCTTCGATACCTTCTTTAATGCCGATAAAGAATGGGTTATCCAATCCCTTAACGACGGCAGCGATCTTTACATCTTTTGCCTTCTTTTTTGCTGCTGCTTGACCTGGCAAAACACTGCTAACAGTCAATGCGGCAACAGCCAAAAGAATTACGGCTGAAGATTTACGCTTCATCTATATTTATTTCCTTCCTAGGAATAACGAGTTGGGAGGAAACCCCAAATCGGTGACTAAACCTACCTATTTGACCAAAAATTGCCCATTCCTAACAGATAACAAATACTTTATAAATAGAGATTAATTGGGAGTGAATCTAAATAGAAGCAATTCCCAATGCACAAGCCTCATTCGCGGCCAGGGCATCATGAGCGCAGGCCAAATCATTATTTGAGACGCCGCTTTGAATGCTGTGAATCCATGCTTTTAATTCGTTGATATAAGCCTGCTCAAAGCGCGTCATCCAATTCTCAGCCATCTTTCCCCCGACAGAATCCATTGCCTGTCGATCAAATCTTGTGATCACTTTTCCGTGATTATCGATTTCCAATGAACCTTTTTCACACAAAACTTCGACTCGAGCGTCATAGCCATAATTATTAAACGCAACTATGTCGCTGATCATCATTATTTCATTTGCCAACTTAGCTGTAATAATTAATGGGTCGGCGACGTTCTTGGGAGAAAGCGAAGAACGCTTTGGATAAAAACTGGAAACTTCTTGCCATTCTGATTTAAATAGCCAACGGTAGATATCAAAATCATGGATTGCTATGTTTGTAAATAAGCCAGGTGTAGTTGCTCCAACTGATGAGACATTTCGAGTGATTGTTCGAATAAATAGCGGTTCACCATATCTTTTACTTGCAATTTTCTCGCGAATTTCTATGTATGGTGGATCAAACCTACGCATGAATCCAAAGTGAATCTGTCGTTTGCCCAATTTTTGCTCATACTCCTGAATTTCTTTGGTAATAGACCTAGCACTTTCAAGATCTATAGCAATTGGCTTTTCGCATAATGTTGGTTTTTTTGTGGCGATTGCTACCTTTAAATGAGCCACATGCAGATGATCTGGCGAAGCAATAATAATCGCATCAACTAAATCAGAGTTCATCAGTGCTTCTACTGAATTGGCAATTTCAACTTGCCCCGGTAATTTGGCTGCTAATTTTTTAGATGATTCAGGATTCAAGTCATAAATAACTGATACTTGGGCTGGTGCCACATGCTCAGTTAAAAATTGGGCATGTCCTGCGCCCATGAC
>CALMJB010000012.1 GCA_937864205.1 uncultured Actinomycetes bacterium
CCTATAAGCCGGATCCTGTCCAACGCTTTCGCGAATGGATCACCATCCATCTAGATCTGTAATCACTTACAGATTCAAGCAACCTACCCGATGACTTGAGCGAGCAGCTCTCAAATGCCATCTTCATGGTCTTGCTCCAGGTGGGGTTTACATAGCTATTTGTATTGCTACAAATACTGGTGGTCTCTTACACCACCGTTTCATCCTTACCAATTTTTCTTTGCAGAAAATTTGGCGGTTTGCTTTCTGTTGCACTATTCCCGCGGATTGCTCCGGGTGGGCGTTACCCACCACCTTGCTCTTCGGAGTCCGGACTTTCCTCGGCGCACAAAAGTTAATTAAGCCCTTGTGATACGCGGTGACCCAGACGACTCTTCAAAACAAATTGTAGCGATGTTATTAATTACCTAGAAATTACTAGAAATTTGGCAGGTGGCCACGTTCACTAAAGGTACGAACTGCGATTAATCCATCGCTTGGCCAAATATTTAAAGTGGTAATACTGCATGGGTAAACATCCATGTGGAATATAGATTCGATTGGCGCACCTAATGCAGTTGCAACCATGCATCTGATTGTCATGTTATGAGTTACTACTACAACAGTTTTTGCAGGGTAATCGGCGACTAAATTAGATAAACCTTGTTGAACTCTTGCAGTTACCTCTTCATATGACTCACCTTGTGGTGGTGCATAAGCAACTGATGAGGTCCATTGTTTATATTCTTCGGCATATTCTTCAATTACTTGGGCATGGGTTAATCCATCCCAAACACCAAAATCACATTCGACCCATAACGGATCAAAATCAATCTTCAATCCAGTTTCCCTGGCAATTGCTTCAGCGGTTTGAGTAGTTCTTCGCAGCGGAGATGCAACTAAGAAATCAGGCTTTCGTTTTGCTATCTCTTCAGCGACTGATTGCGCTTGCATCTGACCTTTTTCAGTTAGCTCTGGATTAATTTCACCGACGCCAGAGAATCTGCGTTGTGGCGTAAGAATCGTTTCACCATGTCGGACAAAATAAATGGTGGTCGGCAAATCTGAAGTTTGAAATCTTTCGGTCAAAAAATTAACCCGATGTGGAGTTGATTTTGCTACGACTCCATCTAGAGCTTCATTAACTAATTTGTCAGCGGCAAAATTTTCACCCCTTGGAATCCATTTATATTTAACAAGTTTTGGATCATGACTTTCACGAGCTTGCTTTGCCAAAGCCCGCATATCTGGATGTTTGATTTTCCAATTGCCACTCATTTGCTCAATTACTAATTTGGAATCCATCTCGACCAAAACATGGCCGGTCGGGTCGATACTGTGAACTGCGTGAAGTCCGGCGATTAATCCACGGTATTCGGCGACATTATTTGAAGCAATTCCAATCGTTTCGTTTATTTCTTTTATTACTTTTCCATTTTCATAGACAACTGCACCGAATGCGGCTGCGCCAGGATTACCGCGCGCGCCACCATCGGCTCGAACTAAAAATTCTCTGCCCACTTAAACCCTTACCAAGATGCGATTGCACTCTTCACAACGTACAACTTCATCTTCGGGTAAACCTTTAATTCGAGTTATTTCAACTGCATTCAAAGTCAAATTGCAACCCTCGCACTTTCCATCAAACAATCTAGCCGCCCCGACGCCACTTGAATTAGTACGAATCTTTTCATACAAGTTCGCCAAATCAACTGAAATATTCTTAATTGATTCATTTCTTTCTTCAGTTGCTTTCGATATTTGATCATTAAGTTGCGACGATTTAGTTGAAACGCTTGCCTCTAAATCTGCTTTTGCCTTGCTTAATTTTTCAATTTCAGAGTTTTGAATCTTCAATCGTTGATCAATTTCTTCTTTTCGAACCATTATTTCAAGTTCAACTTCTTCTAACTCTGATTTACGTTTATGAAGTGTTTCTAATTCATGTTGAGTTTGTTCTAGTTCTTTTGCAGTTCCAGTTCCGCTTGCTAACCGCTTCTCATCTCGTTGAATACGGGTTTCGACCAATTCCACATCATTCTCACTGCGCTTGAGCTCTTGGTTTATTGCATCTTCTTCGCCTTGAATTGATTTTAGATTTTCACCAAAATCTGTAAGTTTTTTCGTAATTGTTTCTAATTCTTTTACTTCAGGAAGATTAATAAGTTGGGTTCTTAATTGATTGATTTTGGAATCAAAGGCTTGCAAAGATAGCAAAAGTAGTTGATGTTCTTTGGTTGCCTTCATTAATCCCTATTTACCGGCCAGCATTGCTTTCATAGTTTCGATTTCAATTCTCTGCGATGAAGAAATATTTTCAGCTAAAGTTTTAACCTCAGAGTTTTTACTCTCATCCACCATTTGCACCATTAACAATGCTCCTTCGTGATGCTTAATCATTCCGGCAAGGAATAACTTATCGAAGGCGGTACCGGTGGTTTTCTTCAATTTTGCTATCTCGGCATCAGTCAACATGCCACTCATCATCATGTTATGTGGAGCATCAGGGTCAAACCCAGATTTAGTCAGCCAGCTTTTCATTTGAGTAATTTCAGGACTCTGCGCATCCTTTATCTGTTTGGCTAATTCAATAACGTTTGGATCTTTTGAATTTTTAATTGCTATATCTGACATTTCTACCGCTTGTTCATGATGCGGGATCATCATTTGGGCGAAGTGGATATCGGCAGCACTAAATTCAGAATTGGTGTTGGAAGAGTTATGCATTCCCGACATCATCATGTCGGAATCTTCGCCTCGATTTGAGATCAAAAACCCGAATGCGAAAGCTATTAATGCAATGACTAATCCAAGTGCAAGATTTTTTTTACTTAGATTAAATTGCATTTTAACCTCCGATTAATTAGCGAAGGAAAGGTCGTAATTCGACTTTTCTATTGCAAGCTTTTGAACCTGCTGCTGCTAATTTTAGTGCGATTTCTTGATCATCGCATTGAATGATCCAAAAACCACTGTAATGTTCTTTTGAATCAAAGAGTGACCCAGATCTAATTTTTCCAGCATCATTTCTGTTGTCAATCAAAGTTGCTTTTGGGTGATCGCAAATACCTGCTGCATAAATCCATTGCTTATTCTGTTGTAACTTTTCATTGAAAGCATCGATATTTTTCATCTCATCTTTACCTGCTAATTCCGTGGAATCAGCAATCACAAAAATTATGAATTTTTGCATTATTTCAATTGCTCCTTAATCTGATTGGCATGGTCAAGTGGATGTTTGGAATAAGTTCTGATCCAATCTCGAACTGAATACTTACCTGATTCAGTGTGAATTCCGGAATTATCTAACTCATTTTCAGTTAAACGTTTAAGTAATTCGTAAGATGCATTTCTGACCGCTTTGAAAACCGCTATTGATGCTTCAACATCAAGTTCTTTATAACCTAAAGTCTTGTTTTCAGCCCATTTATTTTCATCATAACCTTGAATTGTGGAACCCGGTTCGGCAATCAATCTGCGCAACCGTGCATAAGATTGTGCTTCGCTATCGGCTAAGTGATGAATAACTTGCCTAGGTGTCCAGCCCTCATGATCCGCCTTATCTAATTGTTCAGGTTTTATCTCTTTTATAAGTTTTAGAAATTCATCAGTAGATTTTCTGTAATTATCAGCCTCTTGAATCATGATTTAATCCTATACTTTTTCAAGCAATTAGAAACTTGTTATTCTCTAAACATGGTCAGGGCTTTACCTAAAAATCTTAAAAAGCATTATTTAAAATCGCCTGTTCAACAAAGAAAAACTATGCTCGAAATGCGAAAGCGAATATTGCAAATAATTCCCTCTGCAGAAGAGGTTGTAAGTTATGGAATGCCAGCGTTTAAATATCGCGGCAACATTGTGGCAGGTTTACTTTCCAATAAGAACCATGTGGGCTTTTATCCATTTAGTGGATCAGTTCTACATTTATTTAAAAAGGAATTAATAGACTTTAAACATACTAAAAGCGCAATCCACGTCCCGATAGATAAGCCGCTTTCAAAAACTTTGCTTGCTAAGTTAATTAAAGCCCGAATATCTCAGTGTCCAGTAAAACAGGGAAAAGTGAATCTATCTAAATATGAAAAAATAGACGGATATTGGAAATCCATATCAATTGCAGCACCGGCACGTAGAGGTTTGATTGACAATAGAATTCTCACATTGAGAGATTTGAAGAAAATATCAAAACAAGAATTTCTAAAGATTCATGCAATGGGTCCATCAGCAGCCAAAATAATCACCGCAGAGATGCGCAGAAAGCGAGTTAGATTTAATGGAAAATAAAGAGTTAATCACCTGTCTATGGTTTGACGGTCGCGCACGCGAAGCCGCACTTTTCTACACAAGTATTTTCCCAAATAGCGCTATTGCTGATCATTGGCTAGCACCAACAGATACGCCGGGAAATAAACAAGGTGAAGAAGTTGTAGTTAATTTCAAAATCTTTGGGCGAGAATTCATTGCACTAAATGGTGGTCCACAATTTCCACATAGTGAAGCGATTTCTTTTCAAATTCCATGCGCAGATCAAAGCGAAATTGATAAATACTGGGATTTGCTCACAAAAGATGGTGGTCAAGAAAGTCAATGCGGTTGGTTGAAAGATAAATTTGGCGTTTCTTGGCAGGTGACTTCACCTGAAATGATGAAGTACTTGGGTGGACCTGATGCTCAAGGGGCACAAAGAGCTACACAAGCAATGTTGAAAATGAAAAAGATTGATTTGGCATTGATGAAAAATGCATATAATGGAAAGTAAATTAAGCTAATTATTCTTCTGCACTCGTTAAATCGGTGAGCAGATTTTTAACTTTTTGTTTGATTTCGTCTCTAATTTTTCTGACAGTTTCCAAATCTTTTCCTGCAGGATCTTCTAACACCCAATCCTCATAACGTTTTCCGGGATAAAAGGGACAGGCATCGCCACAACCCATGGTTATTACAACATCTGATTCTTGGACTGCTTCAGCAGTTAATACTTTAGGTTGATTGTTCGCAATATCAATGCCCTCTTCTGCCATTACTTGAACAGCCAATGGATTTATTGATTCTTTAGGCGCTGAACCCGCAGATAAAACCTGCACTTTTCCATTTGAAAGTGCCTTCATATATCCGGCGGCTATTTGAGACCTTCCGGCGTTATGAACACATACAAAAAGAACAGTTTTCATTTTCAATTTAATTTCACACCTTTACGAATTGAAATCATCAAAAGTAATGCGGTGGTTTGACTGAGAATCAAATACATAGCTGAACTAAATGATACTCCGGCAAATGATTCGCTAAATATTCTTCCAAAGGTAATTGCTGGATTTGCAAATGCCGTAGAAGATGTAAAGAAAATGGCTGCACCAATCCAAGTAGGTACTAAAAGATTTGAATTCTGAGCTGCGCTGAGAATCACCCATAACAAGCCTAAAGTCGCGATCAATTCACCAGCAAAAATATTGATTCCATCCCGATTAAGACTTGAAACGGAAAATATTTTTAAATTAAACATGAAATTTACAATCAAAGCACCTGCTAATGCTCCAGCGAATTGAAA
>CALMJB010000013.1 GCA_937864205.1 uncultured Actinomycetes bacterium
AGCGCAATGTATTTGGCATTATTGCCAACGAACTTCTAAATAATCTGAGAGAATTGGCGCCTAATACAGATTCAAAACATTTTCTAAAGGGGTTTCAACATGTTGCGCTGGATGACCGCAGGGGAATCACATGGCCCAGTTTTGGTTGCAATTGTTGACGGTGTACCGGCGCACGTTGAAATTAGCACTGAAAATATCAATTCAGATTTAGCTCGTAGGCGTTTAGGTGTCGGTCGCGGCGCAAGACAAAATTTTGAAGCCGATAAAGTAACAATTCAAGGTGGAGTAAGGCTCGGAAAAACTCAAGGCGGGCCTATTGCAATTCAAATAGAAAATACCGAGTGGCCGAAATGGCAAAAGATTATGAGTGCAGACCCGATTCCAGAATCGGAAATTGCAGATTTGGCGCGCAATGCACCGTTAACAAGACCACGCCCAGGTCATGCTGATTTAGTGGGAATGCAAAAGTATTCCTTTGAGGATGCCAGACCAATTTTGGAACGAGCTAGCGCACGTGAAACTGCTGCCCGGGTTGCAATGGGTGCGGTAGCCAGAGCATTTTTAAAACAGAGTATTGGTGCAGAAATTTTTTCGCACGTTACTTCTATTGGAAAAGTATCACTGCCGGAAAATTACGAATTACCGCCGAAAGGTTCGCAAACGCAAATCGATCAAGATCCGGTGCGCTGTTTTGATAAGCAGACTAGCGACAAGATGATTAGTGAAATTGAATCGGCACACAAAGATGGCGACACATTAGGTGGAGTAGTCGAAATATTGGTTTACGGATTGCCACCTGGTTTAGGTTCATATTCGCAATGGGATCGTCGAATCGATGGCCAATTAGCGGGAGCATTAATGGGAATTCAAGCAATTAAAGGTGTTGAAGTTGGCGATGGTTTTACAACTGCAAAACGGCGCGGCTCGGTGGCACATGATGAAATCGAATTAGATAAATCTGGAAAATTAACTCGTCGCACCGATCGAGCCGGTGGCACTGAAGGTGGTATGACAAATGGCGAGGTATTAAGAGTAAAGATTGCGATGAAACCGATTTCTACAGTTCCAAAAGCATTAGACACAGTTGATGTTGCTACTAAACAAGCAGCTAAAGCAATTAATCAGCGTTCTGATGTTTGTGCTGTTCCCGCCTCTGGCATTGTTGCGGAAGCCATGGTTGCGCTGGTGCTAGCAAATTCGGTTTTAGAAAAATTTGGTGGAGACAGTGTGATGGAAACCAAACGCAATTTCCAAAGCTATTTGGATAACTTACAAATCAAGTGAGTGACTCTTGAATTCTCCGAGAGTCATATTGATTGGTCCACCCGGCGCCGGTAAAACCACAGTTGGCAAAGCACTGGCAAAGAAATTGCTCTGCAACTTTGCTGATACTGATCGATTAATTGAAGGCAAAGCTGGTCGGAAAATATCGGAAATTTTTGTGGAATCAGGTGAGCAAGTGTTTAGGAATCTAGAGAGTGAAGTATTAAAGGAATCCCTAAATGATTTTGATGGTGTGCTGGCTTTAGGCGGCGGTGCCCCCATTAGTTCTGAAAATCAGGCGTTGATAGGTTCAACTAATTCAGCCGTAGTGTTTTTAGAGGTCTCAATTTCACAGGCCGCGAATCGCGTTGGATTCAATCGAGAACGTCCACTTCTATTGGTGAATCCAAGGCAGCAGTGGCAAGAGTTAATGAACGCTCGCCGACCAATTTATGAAAAATTAGCAGATTTCAAAATCAGCACTGATAGTGTGAAGCCACAAGAGGTTGCTGAGCAAATTAAGAAATTTTTAGAAGGTAATAAGTAGAGCTTTAGGAATTAGGTAACGTTAATGAGTTTGATAAAAGTTAATGCCGAACACAGGTATCACGTTGAAATTGACTGTGATCGAAATGATGCCTTGGCTGAAATTGTTAGCAATCACAATAAAGTATTACTAATTCTGCCCTCTGACATTAATCGCATGTACCCGAATTTAACCCGGCACTCAAAATTTGAATTTTTGAAGATTCCAAATGGTGAAGCTGCAAAAAATATCACCACCGTTCAAACAATCTGGAAACGGGCAGCACAACTTAAGTTTGCGCGAAATGATGCAATAGTTGCAATAGGTGGCGGTGCCACTACTGATGTGGCTGGTTTTGCGGCAAGTACTTGGATGCGGGGAATTCCTTGGTATGCGATTCCCACCTCGCTAGCTGGAATGGTTGATGCTGCCATTGGCGGTAAAACTGGAATCAATCAGAGTTTTGGTAAAAATTTGGTGGGTAGTTTTTACTCACCGCAAAAAGTTTTTATTGATTTAAGTTTTCTAGATTCACTTAGTCAACGAGATTTCAATGCCGGCTTAGCAGAAGTAATCAAATGTGGATTCATTAAAAGACCTGAAATTCTTACTCGCATAGTTGAGTACCGACAAAATATCGCGCGATTGATTGAATTGGCGGTACGTACCAAAGCTGAAGTAGTCGGCCAAGATTTTAAAGAGAGTCGAACCAGAGAGATATTAAATTACGGTCACACTTTAGGACACGCAATTGAAAAGGATTCAAACTTTAAATTGCGACACGGAGAGGCGATTTCTATCGGTATGGTGTTTGCCGCCCAACTTAGTAATCAATTGTTGAATCTAACCGTTCAAGAGGTACAAACCCACACGGATTTACTTTCAAAACTGAATTTGCCAATTTCGTACCCTAAGAAGCGCTGGAGTTCACTATCAAATTTGTTATTCCAAGATAAAAAGGTTCGAAATGGTCGAGTTCGGTTCATTGGATTAACTCGAATTGGTAAAACCGCCTGGTTAGAAGATGTAAATCAAATCGAGTTAAAACGTTGCTATGAAACAATTGCCTCATGATGAGCTCAAGCGCTGCAATTTCAAAGATTTTGGTGCTGAACGGACCAAACCTTTCTAGGTTGGACCTGCGTGATCAAAATTATTATGGAGATTTAAAGTATCCGCAATTGGTTTCATACATCGAAAAATGCGCAATTGAATTAAAGCTGAATGTCGATGTGCGGCAAAGTGATGATGAAGCGCAATTGATTACATGGCTGCATGAAGCGGCCGATCAGAATCTGCCAATTATTTTCAATCCGGCAGCATTTACACATTACTCATATGCAATACGCGATGCGGTTGCCATGCTTAAAGCACCCTGCATTGAAGTTCATTTATCAAATCCATTAAGCCGAGAAGAGTTCCGTCACACATCAGTAATTTCTGGAGTTTCAACTGGAACAATTGCCGGCTTCAAGGAACAAAGTTACAAATTGGCGTTAATCGCGATGAAAGAGTTAATCTAAATACATGGCAACCACAAATGATTTAAAAAATGGCATGACCCTTGATCTGGATGGTCAACTATGGACTGTGGTCGAATTTCAACATGTTAAACCTGGCAAGGGCGGTGCATTTGTACGCACCAAGTTGAAATCGGTTTTATCAGGCAAGGTAGTTGAACGTACTTTCAACGCCGGAGTTAAAGTCGATGTGGCAATTCTGGAAAAGCGCCAAATGCAATATCTATATAAAGACAGTGAAGATTATGTATTCATGGATTCGACAAATTACGACCAAATTAATATTTCAAAACAAACAGTCGGAGATGCAGCCGATTACCTTCTTGAAAATGCAAATGTAATTGTGGCAATGAATGAAGGTAACGCTCTTTATGTTGAACTACCAGCTTCGGTTGAGCTGGAGATAACTTATACCGAGCCTGGAATTCAGGGAGATCGATCTAGCGGTGGCACAAAGCCAGCGACAGTTGAAACCGGATTAAATATTCAAGTTCCGCTCTTCATCAAACAAGGTGAAAAAGTCTTGGTGGATACTCGTACCGGCGATTATCTAGGTCGAGCCAGCAAGTAAATTCCTTGCTGAAAATTTCTGATTTCTAATAATTTATGAGCGCCCGTGCAAAAGCTCGTAAGCGAGCCTTAGATTTTCTTTATGAATCCAAGATGAGATCTGAACCGGCACTTTCAATTTTTGAGCGGCGCGGCGCCGGTAATTTATCGGAGGCTGCTTTTGTAAAAGAGTTATTAACCGGGATATCTCAAAATCAGGTGAAAATTTCAGAGTTGATTAACACTTACGCGCAGGATTGGGAACAAGATCGCATGCCGCCAATAGATGTTGCAATTCTAGAAATAGCAATTTATGAGCTACTTTTTACAAAAGAAACTGATGGCGCGGTAGCAATTTCGCAGGCATTAGAGCTGGCCAAATCGCTATCTACTGAAGGTTCGGTTGCTTATATAAATGGCGTGCTTGGTCGTATTTTTAAACTGCGCGACTCGTTGATTTAGTTAATTTAGAGAACTAAGAAAGCTCTGCTATTCTTTCGCCTGCAACAAATCCTTTAACAGATCGTCCTGTGAGGCGACCAAGGAGAAGAAATGTCGGTCTTACTTTCCGGCTCGGATATCGAGCGCGCGCTCAAGCGTATTGCTCATGAAATTATTGAGCGAAATCATGGTCTTAAAGATTTAGTTTTACTTGGCATACCAACTCGCGGCGCGTACTTAGCCGAACGAATTGCCGATTTTATTGCCCAAATTGAACAACCTATTCCGGTTGGCGCTTTAGATATCACCTTGCATCGCGATGATTTAAGGATGCGCCCACCAAAACCGATTCTTCCTACCAAAATTCCGACCGGTGGAATTGAAGGCAAAACCGTGGTGCTGATCGATGATGTGCTTTTCTCGGGCCGAACCATAAGAGCGGCATTAGATGCTCTTGGTGAATTAGGCAGACCAAAAGTTGTTCAGTTGGCGGTGTTAGTTGATCGAGGTCATCGCGAGTTACCCATACGTGCAGATTATGTTGGTAAAAACATTCCGACTTCTATTGAAGAGCAGGTAAGAGTGCATTTGCAAGAAATTGATCAAACCGATTTAGTGGAATTAATCAAATGAGAAATCAAAACCTACTCTCGATTCATGACCTAACTAAAGAACAAGCACTCGAGTTAATTACCACCGCCAAATACATGGCCACTATTTCAGATGGGCCGAATAAAAAATTGCCAACATTACGAGGCAAGACGGTAGTGAACTTATTTTTTGAAGATTCCACTAGAACTCGAATTTCTTTTGAAACTGCCGCTAAACGTTTAAGCGCTGATGTAATTAATTTTTCGGCAAAGGGTTCTAGTGCAAGTAAAGGTGAAGGTCTCAAGGACACTGCGCAAACACTGCAGGCGATGGGTGCAGATGCGGTAATCATTAGACATCCAGCTAGCGGGGCAGCGGCAAGGTTGGCATCATCTAAATGGATATCGGCAACCATTATCAACGCTGGTGATGGCACGCATGAACATCCAACTCAAGCACTACTTGATGCTTACACAATCAAGCAACAGTTAGCGCCAGATAAAAAAGATTTAAGTGGAATTTCAGTGGCAATAGTCGGCGACATTTTGCACTCGCGGGTCGCTCGTAGCAATGTACTTTTACTTGAAAAACTTGGCGCTAAAGTGAAACTGATCGCGCCACCAACTTTAATGCCAGTCGGAATC
>CALMJB010000014.1 GCA_937864205.1 uncultured Actinomycetes bacterium
GTCACAGCCTTCGCCCCCGAACTGCAGCCGGTTATCAAGCTGGCCACCAGCGCGATCATCGTCGCATATGTAAGTCTTCGTATATTTTTCACAGGAAATTTGCAGTAAGTCTATAACTATTTCATTAGTGACTAGAGCATCTCGCCGATACGCTTTTTTTATGGCGCTCTCAAATATCATGAATATTTCAAGTAATGCCAAAGGCGACCTATCTCGCCGAAACTTCCTGAAGGGAAGCTTGATATTGTCATTAAGCACCGCAGATATCGCAGTTTCAAAAGCTGGAAGTATTTCAATTTCATATGTGCTTGGTCGTCCAACCGACAATTCGGTTGCATTGAATCTGATCTCGCCGCAAGATTTAAATGGATTTGTGGAATATGGTTTTGCGGCAAATAAATTATTAAAAAAGACTGATATTAAGTTTTTAGTGTCGGGACAGCCAACCGAATTTGAATTAACAGATTTAAAACCAAATTCCAAAATTTTCTATCGATTCAAGACCGAAAATGATGTGGCTAAAATTTCTTCGGCTAGCACCGCCAAACAGACCGCAATCAATTTCGTCTTCACAGTTCATGGTGATACTCACCCGGAGCGAGCCGGAAAAATGTTCAATGAAGAGTTATATAAAAACACATTAAGAAATATCGCCAGCCAGAACCCCGATTTTCACATATTACTGGGCGATGATTTCAGCATTGATCCAATAATTGCTAAAAATCAAGCTAATAAAACTAATATTGAAAAAATTTATGCGACTCATCGAAATTGGTTACAGATTGTTGGTGAAAAAGCTCCTATATTTCTAGTCAATGGAAATCATGAGCAGGCGGCAAAGTATTTATTAGATGGAACTGACTCAAACCCAGCTGTTCTAGCTGGAAACGCCCGGCTAAAATATTTTCCGCTGCCCGCGCCAAACTCCTTTTACTCGGGAGATTCTTCCGAAATTCAATATTTGGGAAACCCTAGGGACTATTACGCCTGGAATTGGGGAGATGCACAATTTATTACTTTAGATCCGTATTGGCATTCAAAGTACGCGGTCGATAATTTTGCTGGAGTAACAAGTGATGCTGAGGGTGGAAATAAGAAAAGCGGTGCGACCAAAACTCAGGATTTGTGGCAAGTTGGAATTGGCGATGAACAGTATTTTTGGTTGAAGAAGACTTTAGAAAATAGCAGTGCAAAATATATTTTTATTTTTACCCATCACGTTATGGGTACTGGACGTGGTGCCATTGAGGTATCGACAAATTATGAGTGGGGTGGTCAGGATCCGAAAGGACAAACTACTTTCAAAGCGCAGCGACCAAATTGGGAGCTCCCGATTCATGATCTAATGGTTAAACATAAAGTTTCCATTCTTTTTCAAGGTCATGACCACATATTTGTGACTCAGCAGCGCGATGGATTGATATACCAATCAATGCCAAATCCTGCCGATGACACATTCACCATGTTCAATGAATCCGCATATTTATCGGGAAAGAAGGCTCCAAACTCAGGTCACGTAAGAGTTTCTGTATCAAATTCAGCGGCAAAAGTTCAATATTTCTTGTCTGCTCGATCTAAAGATTCTGGCAGAAAGAACCTGCAAATCGCCCACAGTTATTCGGTAACACCAAGGCTGATCTGATTTATAACCTGATTTAGCGGCTTAAATTTTTTAGAGCGGGCGTGTCTTTAGCCCAATTCCGAGATTCGAACACCTGTTCGATACAATTTACATGCCCAACCAGAGCGGTTCCACAGTCCGCCAAACTCGAAAGAGTGGCCGTCAGTGGGGTTCCGTACCTTCTGGACCGTTAACTAACTGACTTAAGCAGCAATGCTTCAAAGTCGCGAAAGGAAAGAATGGCTTCTAACAAAGATGCCCCAAAAAATCCTGCCGGTGATTCTGGCAGTGATAAAGATAAACGATCTTTAGATCGTGCCAAAGCCCTCGACACCGCACTTGCTCAGATTGAGCGTCAGTTTGGTAAGGGCTCTGTTATGAAAATGGGAGAGCGAGAAGCACAGGTACTGGAAGTAATTCCAACTGGCTCAGTCGCTCTCGATATTGCACTTGGCGTTGGTGGTTTACCACGCGGGCGCATCATTGAAATTTATGGACCAGAATCTTCAGGTAAAACCACTGTCGCTTTGCATGCAATTGCTAATGCGCAGAAAAATGGTGGCATCGCTGCATTTATCGATGCCGAGCATGCACTTGATCCTGAATATGCCAAGAAACTTGGTGTTGATATTGATGCACTTTTGGTTTCACAACCAGATACTGGTGAACAAGCATTAGAAATCATGGATATGTTGGTTCGTTCCGGCGCGCTAGACATCATCGTGGTTGACTCGGTAGCAGCTTTGGTTCCACGTGCTGAAATCGAAGGCGAAATGGGTGATTCCCATATGGGATTACAAGCTCGCTTAATGTCACAAGCACTGCGCAAAATAACTGGTGCGTTGCACTCTTCAAAGACCACCGCAATCTTTATCAATCAATTGCGTGACAAGATCGGTGTGTTCTTCGGATCTCCTGAAACCACCACCGGTGGAAAAGCACTTAAGTTCTATGCATCGGTGCGTATGGATGTTCGCCGAATTGAAACATTGAAAGATGGTCAAGAAGCGGTTGGAAACCGTACCCGAGTCAAAGTTGTGAAGAACAAGGTTGCTCCACCATTCAAGCAAGCCGAGTTCGACATTATTTACGGAACCGGTATTTCTCGTGAAGGTTCATTGATTGACCTTGGCGTCGAAATCGGAGTCGTAAAGAAGTCTGGTGCTTGGTTTACATATGAAGGTGATCAACTAGGTCAAGGCAAAGAGAATGCTCGTACCTTCCTAATTGATAACCCAGATTTGGCTAACGAGATTGAGGCAAAGATCCGCCAGGCATATGTGCCAAACCAGGTTGATCCAGCTTTAGTCGCAGCAGTTGATGAAGCAACTGCGGATGTCGAATTCTGAAGTAACTGAGATTGAAGAGGCTGATCCCTACCAAGTAGCCAAGACCATCGCATTAAATGCGCTGGCACCAAGGGCGAAAAGTAGGGATGAGCTTTTTAAACATCTCAAAAAGCGCGGAACTGATCCAGAAGTTGCCGATTCGGTTTTAGACAATCTTGAACTTTATGGATTTGTTAATGATCTTGAATTTGCCAGAGCCTGGCGCGATTCCAGACAGCGCGCTAAAAAATTGGGCAAACGGGTCATTGCCAAAGAGCTGCGCGAAAAAGGGGTGGCAGCCCACATCATTACTGAAGTCGTCGAAGAGATAGATGATGACCTTGAATACCAAAAAGCATTTGCACTTGCCGAACGAAAATTTCGATCAATTTCACATTTAGAAAGTGAAAAGATCTATCAGCGAATTTCTTCCTTACTTGCTCGAAAGGGCTATGGCCACGGGATTACTTCACAAATAATACGGGAACTTATCGCTCACTAGTTTTGATTCGTTTTACAAAATAATTTTTTGCTGGACCGGAACGGGGATTAGACACGCTTGACGTTAATAACGGACCCCGTTACTATTTGACTTGATTGTATCTTTCTTAGATTCTGACACCGAAGCTCTTGCGCAGGGTATTCAGGTCAGAAAATTTGCAAGCTTCGATCGAGTTGCTCGGCGCAAAATTCGACAATTGGAAATCGCAGGCAGTTTGGAAGACCTTCGAATTCCACCGGGTAACAAATTACAGAAATTAAGTGGGAATAGGGAAGGTCAAATGAGCATTCGCATAAATGACAAATGGCGCATTTGTTTTATTTGGTCATCTAGTGGCGCTCGCAATGTTGAAATCGTGGATTACCACTAATCATTAATAAAGATTCGAGAATAAAAATGCCGACCAAAACCACCAGATTAAAAGCAATTTTGCCCGGTGAAATTCTTTATGAAGATTTCATGAAGCCGCTTGAAATTAGTGCCTACAGATTGGCAAAAGAGATCAAAGTTCCAGCGCAACGAATTGGCGAAATCTTGAAGGGTAAACGTGGAATCACTGCAGATACTGATTTAAGACTGTGCCGTTTTTTTGGATTATCAAATGGTTACTGGTTACGTGCCCAAGCGGCTTACGATTTAGAAATCATGCAAAATCAACTCAAGAAAAGCATTTCCAGCATCAAACCTTGGAAAGATTCAGTCGCCTGAGCGGTTTAAGTACCGCAATTTACGAAGACTAGAATTGGGCATTATGCCTACCTTTGTCGTTGAAACATACGGCTGCCAAATG
>CALMJB010000015.1 GCA_937864205.1 uncultured Actinomycetes bacterium
TTCACTTCTTTTTATCCTTTGGTGCATCTGAATCGGTTGATAGTGCGGCAATAAATGCTTCTTGTGGAACTTCAACGCGACCTACCATCTTCATTCGTTTCTTACCCTCTTTTTGCTTCTCGAGTAATTTGCGCTTTCGAGTGATGTCGCCGCCGTAACATTTTGCCAACACATCTTTTCGAATCGCGCGAATATTTTCACGGGCAATAATTTTTCCGCCAATAGCCGCTTGGATCGGCACTTCAAATTGTTGCCTTGGAATAAGTTCGCGTAATTTGGTAGTCATCATTACTCCGTATGGGTAAGCCTTATCGCGATGCACTATCGATGAAAACGCATCAACTTTGTCACCTTGCAACAAAATATCTACCTTTACTAAATCACCTGATTCTTCGCCGATTGCCTCGTAATCAAGTGAGCCGTAACCGCGAGTTTTTGACTTTAATTGATCAAAGAAATCAAAGACAATTTCAGCAAGCGGCAATGTGTATCTAATTTCAACTCGCTCTTCAGATAAGTAATCCATACCAAGCAATGTGCCACGTCGCTGTTGGCAAAGTTCCATGATTGCGCCGATGAATTCGCTCGGAGCAAGAATTGTGGCGCGTACGATTGGTTCAAGCACTTCATTTACTTTGCCATCTGGATATTCTGATGGATTTGTTACGACAAACTGTTTGCCATCTTCCATTGTTACTTTATAAACAACGTTTGGCGCTGTGGAAATGAGAGTTAATCCGGCTTCGCGTTCTAAACGCTCGCGCACAATTTCCATATGTAATAAACCTAAAAAGCCACAGCGAAAACCAAAACCTAAAGCGGCAGAAGATTCAGGTTCATAAACTAAAGCAGCATCATTTAATCTCAACTTATCAAGCGCGTCGCGCAACAACGGATAATCTGCGCCATCAATTGGATAAAGTCCAGAAAACACCATCGGTTTAGGTTC
This sequence comes from uncultured Actinomycetes bacterium, assembly GCA_937864205.1. Classification (GTDB taxonomy): domain Bacteria; phylum Actinomycetota; class Actinomycetes; order Nanopelagicales; family Nanopelagicaceae; genus CALMJB01. The sequence continues at coordinate 950 of CALMJB010000015.1, forward strand.
TTTATAGCCGGCAAGTGGGGTTTTAGTTGGATTCTGGGCGGTAGTTATCGTGTCACCAACTTTTGATTGCCGAACATCTTTAACGCCAGTTATTAAGTAACCAACTTCGCCAACACCTAGACCTTTGCTGGCCATTGGTTCTGGTGAAATTACTCCGACTTCTAACATCTCGTGTTTGACGCCTGTTGAGTACATCTGAATTTGATCGCGCGGAGATAAATGTCCATCAACAACTCGAACATAAGTAACTACCCCGCGATAAGAGTCATAAACTGAATCAAAAATTAGAGCACGCGCCGACGCTTTGGCATCTCCAACCGGAGCCGGAATCTGTTTCACAATTTGATCTAATAAATCTTCAACACCGGCACCAGTTTTTCCTGATACTCGCAGGCAATCACTTGGCTTACAACCAACTAACTTGGCAAGTTCTTCTGCAAATTTATCTGGTTGGGCGGCTGGTAAATCGATCTTATTTAAAACCGGAATTATTGTGAGATTGTTTTCCATCGCCAAATAAAGGTTTGCCAATGTCTGTGCTTCGATTCCTTGAGCACAATCGACTAATAAAACCGCTCCTTCGCAGGCGGCTAAAGATCTTGATACTTCGTAAGTGAAATCAACGTGACCGGGCGTATCAATTAAATTCAATATGTAATCTTGATTATCGATTCCAGATCGCCACGGCAAACGAACCGCTTGGCTTTTAATTGTGATTCCGCGTTCTCGTTCAATATCCATGCGGTCGAGATACTGCTCGCGCATGTTTCTTTGTTCAACGACTCCGGTTAATCCCAACATTCGATCGGCTAATGTGGATTTGCCGTGATCAATGTGGGCAATGATGCAGAAATTTCGAATTTGTTCAGGTTTAGTCTGCGCCGGCTGCGGAGCTTTAGCGGAAGAGATAGCAGGCATTTATCGAACTATCGATTAAAGGTGGGTAAAAGTAATTTGTTGGAAATGCGCTGTGCGCGATTAACGCACACCGGCTTTGGCAGCAAGTTTTGCCATTGCAGATTTCTTATTTGCTGCTTGATTGGAGTGAATCACTCCTTTTGAAACCGCCATATCAAGGGAACGTGAAGCTGCTTTTAGATTTGAAGCAATTGCACCTTTATCGCCGGCAGTTACAGAGTCACGGAATTTCTTGATCGAAGTTTTCAATGCAGAGCGATACGCCACATTACGATCTTGCGCCTTGTTGTTGGTGCGAATTCTTTTAATCTGCGACTTTATATTTGCCACGAAATTCCCTTACTTGTTCTATAACTTTATTTTTAGCTTTTTAATTTCAACGAGCGCAAAGGGTATCAGCGGCGCTAACTTCTTGCCAAACTAGCGATATCAATTAGCGCCCGCTCGAGTGCATACATCGGATCGGCCGCATCGCCTTTGATATCTGAATCTGCTTTTGCCAATCTAATTACCGCTTTACCTAAAGTCTCTTCGCGCCATCTTGATAATTGTCGGCGCGCTTTTTCAATCTGCCATGGCGCCAGCGCCAATGTTGAGGCTAATTGGTATGCGTTTTGGGAAGAGTTTGCTCCCATTACTTTCACCATTGTCCTAATTGAAGTTGCTATTGCGCTGACAATTAATACCGGATCAGTTCCACTTGAAATTGCATGGCGATTAGCTATTAGTGACGCATCTACGTTACCTGACATAACGGCATCAGCTACATCAAAACCAGTTGCTTCGACTCGACCATTCATTAGTACTTCAACATCAGATGCATCGATTGTTTTCTGCGCGGTTACATCAGTGGAAAGTTGTGCGCAAACAGAGGCAAGTTCTCTTAAATCACTGCCGGTCGCATTGACTAGAGCGGCAACCGCATCTGCTGTTGCAGTTCGTTGTAATCGTTTGAATTCATTTTGTACAAAACTTTTCTTATCTGCTGCGGTTTTAATTTCAGCTACCGCAATTACATCTGCTTTCATCTTTTTTAACTTGTCGACTAAACCCTTTCCCTTAACGCCGCCTTTATGCCAAAGCACCAAGGTAAGTTCAGGATCTGGATTTTCTAGATAACTTTCAATCTCTTCGGTGCATTCGGAGGGCAAATCTTGAACCTGTTTGATTACTAATGCTCGACTTTGGCTAAATAAAGAAGGTGCAAGCGCATCGGTGATCATTCCTGGAAGTACTTCGTCTGATGAAAAATTGTTAATAACCGCTTGATTATCTTTACTCTTTAACTTTTCGATGATGCCAGCAATCTGACGCTCAGCCAGAATCTCTTCTGGACCTTGCACCAAAATTATCGCCATCTGATTTGCCACCATTGCTTCCCGAGTACATGAATTTTATTGCCGGATCCGACACTGATTGAGCCAACTTTATCGGTGCGAGCGATTTTTGAACCCATTCTTCGTAAACCTTCTATCGTTTGGGCGGCCGGATGTCCATATTGATTTTCTTTGCCTGCACTAATCAATGCAATTTCTGGTCTTAACATTTGCATAAATTTCCAATCCTGATACTTAGACCCATGATGACAAACCTTCAGAATTTCTACATTTGAAACTTTAAATTTCTGCATTAATTCTGATTGCGCTTCGGGTTCTAAATCACCGCAGGCAAACATTGAATAATTTGTACTCTTAACCAAAATAGCGATGCTGGAGTTATTCGCAGCGCTACCATCGCCAGGTAAATTTGAAAATTGTGCCTGAGTCTTAGATGGCCAAAGCACATCTACTTCAATTTGGTTTATCTGAAATTTGTCACCGGCGAAAACATTTCTAGTTGGAATTTTGCTTAGCAAACTTTTAGTTCGATTTGCTGAAAACTCAGGTATTTCTTGGTTGGTTATCCAGGCTTGTAATACTTTGTGATTACCAATTACTGAATCAAGCGCAGCCACGTGGTCGGCATGAAAATGGGTTAAAACCAGCAATGAAATCTCTTTGATTCTTAAATTCCTGAGACAACTTTCAATTTTTTCAGAATCGGGCCCGGTATCAACCAATATCGCCGAATGATTAGGCAGAGATAAGACAGTCGCATCCCCTTGCCCTACATCACAACTTGCTACTTGCCAATTAGATCCAGGCCAATTGATT
>CALMJB010000016.1 GCA_937864205.1 uncultured Actinomycetes bacterium
GCGGAATTTTCGGCAGAATCCACCTTTTTTAAAGCGTGATCTCGCATTGCCATAATCAATAACTTTGGCGATAGCGGTTTTTCTGTGTGCCATGCGGGGCATTGTGATTGGCATCTGCCGCATTCGGTACAGCTAGCCATATCAAGCAAACCCTTCCAAGTGATATCGCCAGATTTGCCGATTCCGAATACATCATCATCTGCCGGATTTTCAAAATCAACCGCTTTTCCTTTTGAAATGATTTCACTAAGTGCGCCAAGTGAAGGTCGGCCATCAATATTTCGTTTAAAGAAAATATTAAATGGCGCTAAGAAGCGGTGCCAGGCAACTCCCATATTTAAATTAATTCCAATTACTACAAACCAGAGCATCGAAATAATTATTTTAGTTGCCGCAACTATTCTGATTAGATTCTCAATTTGTGTACTATCAAAAGTATTAAAAAAATTTACCGATGGAGCGCTAAGCAGGTAATGCCAATTAGCACCGGAAGTTTTTTCAAGAGCTCCTTCTAAACCGCGCAAGGCAATCACACAGAAAACTATTATTAAAATTGTTGCTTCAACGTAATAAGCCTTTAAATTTCCCGATCCGTAAAATCTGGATTTTTTATCAGCTCGAAAAAATCTAGTGGCTTGCCTTATTAAGATTAAAGAGACGATTCCAACGCCGGTTGTCCAAGCAATAAATTCAATAAAAATTTCATACGGTACAAAATGACCTACCACAGGTAAAACAAAACCTGGAGAAAATAATTGTCCATATGCTGTGATTAAAGTTCCAAGCAATCCAACGAATCCGATCATCACAAACCAGTGCGCTATTCCCGAAACGGTGAATCGCAACATCTTGGTGTGGCCAACAATCTCTTTGATGGTTGAAAAAAAGCGTTTGCGGTAATTATTTTTTCTACTGAAATCTTTAGCCCCAGATGAAATAATTTGAATTAATTTGCGGGTTTGAATTGCAAAAATCAAAATGGCGAGAATTGAGAAAACCAAAGCGAGGCTGGCAAAGGCACCGACCCAAACCGGCGAGAAAAAGTTATCCACAGCAGTTATCAACAGTGTGGAGAGTTACAGGGATGTAATTAGCCTCGATTATTGCCATCGGGTGGCGAGCGAAAAACCGATGCCGATGAAGCCAAAACCAACCAACATGTTCCAAGCACCGATTCCAGGAATTGGATAGGCGGTAGAACTTACATAAAAAACCACAATCCAGAGCAGGCCCATCACAAATAGCGAAACCATCACTGGGGCGAGCCAACGTGGACTTTCTAATTCCTCTGACTCATCTAGAAGTGCAGGGTCAACTGAGATCTGAGCTTTTTTCTCTTTAACTTTTTTGCGAACTCGCGATTTTGGCATGAGCAAAAGGTACTACAAATCAGCCGGTATCAGAATGGCTAGACTCATATTTCATGGCGGTCAAGATTCTGGTAATTGATAATTATGACTCCTTTGTTTACAACTTGGTGCAGTACCTACAACAACTAGGCGCAATAACTACGGTGGTTCGAAATGATGAAGTTCAACCAACTTTTGCCAAAGAGTTTGATGGAGTTTTAGTTTCGCCCGGACCTGGTACGCCAGAATCTGCTGGCATTTCTGTCGATCTGATTAAGTATTGCGCAGCTGAAAAAATTCCAGTGCTTGGAGTTTGTTTGGGCCATCAAGCAATTGCGATTGCATTTGGTGGAAAAGTTTCGCAAGCACCCGAGTTATTGCACGGTAAAACCAGTGTGGTTAAACATGAGGGAACGAGTGTGTTGACTGAAATCCCTTCACCATTTACGGCAACTAGATATCACTCCTTAGCGATTGAAAGAGATTCAATTCCCGCTGAATTAAAAGTTACGGCTCAAACTGAATCTGGAGTTGTTATGTCGGTACAACATCAAAGTTTGCCAATCTGCGGAGTTCAGTTTCATCCCGAATCTGTTTTAACTGAACATGGTTATCAAATGCTGGCTAATTGGTTAGAGATGTGCGGAGACATCGGGGCAAGAGCACGTTCGGCGGGGATGTCTCCGCTGATGAAAACTAAATAATTATTTATTGATTGTAATTGTCACCGCAGAACCAATTGGTCTGGTGGTTCCAGCAGTGGGTGCTTGCGCTATTACTGTGTTGGCACCTTTAGTTGAATCAGATGCATTAGTTTCTCGAACTAAGAAACCGGCCTGAGTTAACAAAGTTTTGGCTTCGATTTCAGTTAAGCCAATTAAATTTGGCACTTGAATATTTCCACTGGCAATTTGTAAAACTACCGAACTGCCGGCTTCAACAATACTTCCTGGGTCAGGAATCACTTTTAAAATCGTGCCCGGAGCAGAATCAGCATCTACGGCAACTGTTTGCGCGATTAATAATCCAACTGAAGTTAATCGGTTACGAGCATCTTCTAAAGACATACCAATCAAGTCTGTCGGCACCGATGTATTTCCGGGTCCATCTGAAATAGTCAAGGTAATACTGCTACCACGTGGAGCTTTTTGTGTTGCTAGGGGTAATTGCGAAGCGATTCGATCTTTAGGAATTCGTGCATCGGGTGAATGTTCAATATTTATATTGAAATCACTAAGTAATGTGCGGGCTTCAGACTCAGTTAATCCGACCACATTTGGCACCGAAAGTTGTACAGAACTATTTTGATTTTGCAGCAACACAAAACTTACCAAAGCAATAATTATCACTGCAGCAATCGCAAATAATCTTCGCCGAGGATAAATTTTTTTAATTTTGGTGGTTACCGGTTCACCTTTTTCAATTCGATAAATATCATCTAATAAAGCACCAACTTGCTGGTATCTATCATTTGGATTTTTTGACAACATAACGGCAATAACTCGGTCAAGATTTTCATCAACTTCACTAACTAGTTTCGATGGCAGTATCAAATTTGCCGATACATGTTGGTAGGCAATCGAAACTGGAGTGTCTCCTGAAAATGGTGGTCGCCCGGTCAGTAATTCATATAAAACGCAGCCAACTGAATAAATATCACTTCTTGAATCTGCAGAGTCTCCGGTTGCTTGTTCAGGTGAAAGATATTGCGCGGTTCCAACTATGTTCCAAGTATTGGTAAGTGTTGCCTGCATATCGCTAATTGCTCGAGCAATTCCAAAATCCATCACCTTTATTTGACCCTGATCTGTGATCATGATGTTTCCGGGCTTTATATCGCGGTGAATGATTCCTTTTTTATGAGAGTAATCCAGCGCAATCAGAATTCCAACAACTATTTGTAAAGCATTTTCAACTGAAAAAGTTGTCTGCTCTTGTAAAAGTTTGCGTAATGTTTTGCCGTTTACGAGTTCCATCACAATAAAAGGTGTTCCTTGATCTTCACCAGCATCAAAGACTGCAACTATCCCGGGGTGATTTAACCCACCAGCTGCCTGTGCCTCTTTTTTAAATCTACTCAAGAAAGTTGGATCTTCCGCTAAATCTTTGCGCAAGATTTTGACCGCTACTTCGCGATTTAATTTTTGATCAATTCCGCGATAAACATCAGACATACCACCAGTGCCGATCATTTCAATTAACTGATACCGACCATCGATTATGCGGTTCATTTGCTGGCCGCTCCCAGTAATTTAATTTCTTCAGTTTTTTCGGCGGCTTTATCTTCAACTACTCGCGCATAAATTACCGTAACGTTATCGGGAGCACCTTTAGCTTTAGTTTTTTGCACTAATACATTTGGAATATCAGCATCTTCGTTTTCCGTGAGTATTTCGGTAATTTCTTGATCACTTAAGAGATTTGATAAACCATCTGTACAAAGCAGAATACGATCATCTAATTTTGATTCGTAACTAATCAACACTGGCTCAATACCACTATTTCCCATCAAGGCTTGAGTCAAAAGAGCTCTTTGTGGATGGTCAGCAATTTCAGATTTCGTTAATCGACCTTGTTCGATTAACTCTTGCATAACGGTATGGTCATAACTAAGTTGTTTCAATTTCTTTTTTCTCAGCAAATAGCAGCGCGAATCACCTATATGTAAAAGCTCTAACATCGAGCCAACTAGTTGTAAGGCTGTAAAGGTGGTACCCATTCCCGACAACTCTGGTTTATCGTTTGAAATCTTAAGAATCTCGGCATCAATCAGATTAACTAATTCTCGAAACAAATCACTTTTTGATTCAGAATCAATTTTTATTCCTGACAAAGTTGGAATTAAAGCCGAGAATTGTTCAATTGCGATTTTAGATGCAACTTCACCACCGGCATGACCGCCCATGCCATCAGCTACCGCTAAATGAGTTTTACTTATAAGCGCAGAATCCTCATTGCCATCTCTGGTCAAGCCGATATCGCTAATTCCAAAACTTAAAAAGCGGTAATCCATGGTGATAATCTCACCATAATGTCTATCATCCCTTTGATTTACGCCCACCGGGGCGCTTCAAGTACAGAAACTGAACACACAAAAGTGGCATATCAAACTGCGATTAATCAAGGCGCAGATGGATTTGAATGCGATGTCAGACTCACTAAAGATCAGAAAATAATCTGTTACCACGATGCCAATACAAAACGGGTGCATGACATCGACTTAAAAATTTCATCAACCACTTTCGAGGAATTAAACTCAAAAATTTCTGTCTTACCTTTGGCAGATTTACTTGATTTTGCAATATCAAACAAAAAGAACCTCGCCATAGAAACCAAGCATCCAAATCGATTTGGTTCATTAATCGAACGAAAAGTCAATCAATTATTAATTCAGCGAAGTGGCGATATTAAGCGAAGCGGAATCGAAATCAACTTGATGTCCTTTAGTTGGTTTGCAACCAACCGGAATATGAAAACTCAATTTTCCTCCGTGTACCTGGTAAAAAATTTAAGGCAGTTAAGACTTTTGACCGCTGGCACTGTCGGAATTTCAATCGACATAGTGCGAAAAAATCCAACACTAATTTTGAAACTACATAGCAATGGTAAAAGAGTATTTGTTTGGACTGTTAACGAAATTGCAGATTATGAATTGTGCAGAGAATTAAATGTGTCTGCGATTATCACCGATAATCCGGCGCGAGCTCGTTCTGCACTCAGATAACCTTGTGCAGTGAGTATTAAGTATGCCTATTTAGGACCGGCGGGAACCTTCACCGAATCTGCGCTTCATTTAGTTGCGAAACCTGATGATCAATTAATTCCGTATGTAAATGTAACTGCAACGTTAGATGCGGTAAGAAAATCAGAGTGTGATCGTGCGTTAGTACCGATTGAAAACTCAGTCGAAGGTGTTGTGGCCCGAACTCTTGATGAATTAGCTATGGGCGTTCCATTGGTCATCACAGGCGAGGTTACTTTGCCGGTCAATTTTGCTTTGATGACTTTAGCTAAACCCGATCTTGTAAAAATTGAAAGTATTGCGACGCATCCACATGCGGAAGCGCAGTGCCGAACTTACCTTTCAAAAAATTTTCCGCACGCACAGATAATCGAAACAAATTCAACTGCGGCCGCGGCCAAAGGATTATTAGAGGGAAAGTTTGATGCGGCAATTGCGGCCCCAATCGCTGCGAAAAATTATGGTTTGCAGATTCAAAGCGAGAACATTGGCGATAATCCATCCGCTGTAACAAGATTCGTTTTAGTTGAAAAACCAGGCAGAGAAGTTTCTCCAACGGGTAACGATCGAACTTCATTGGCAGTGTTTATTGCAATTGATCATGCCGGTGCATTACTTGAAATTCTTACCGAGTTTGCAAAACAAAATGTGAATCTAAGTTTTATTCAAAGCCGCCCGACTGGAAAAGAACTTGGTCATTACCATTTCATTATTGATGCAGAGGGGCATATAAAAGATTTGAAAATAAGTGAAGCGATTACCAACCTAAAGCGAATTTGTGAAGATGTCAGATTCTTAGGTTCATATCCCAGAGCAGTGTAAAAGGTAGGCTTTGGTAATTGTGATAGATATTAAATACGCCCGCGAGAATGCTCAAGTAGTTAAAGCTTCACAAAAATCTCGTGGCGAGAGCGTTGAATTAGTAGATGAACTGCTTAAGGCTGATGAATCTCGTCGAGATGCAATTGCAAAATTTGAAAGTATCAGGTCAGAACAAAATACTTTTTCAAAACAAGTTGGGGCTGCAAAAGGTGATGAAAAGCAACAGCTTTTAACCAAGGCCAAAGACTTAGCAAATGAAGTAAAAGCAGCAGATCAATTACGAGCTGAGGCTGAGCAAAAATACCGAGAAATCGCGCTGAAAATTTCAAACATAGTTGATGCAAATGCGCCAGTGGGTGGCGAAGCAGATTTCAAAGTTTTAGAGGAAATCGGCAAACCCAGAGATTTTGCAAAAGAAGGATTCACACCAAAAGATCATGTTGAACTTGGGAAAATTTTAAAAGCAATTGATACTGAACGAGCTGCAAAAGTTTCCGGAGCACGTTTTTATTATCTAACTGGTATCGGTGCATTACTTGAACTTGCGTTAGTGAATTTGGCGGTTAATTTCGCGGTCAAAGCTGGTTTTATTCCAATGATTCCACCGGTTTTGGTAAAGCCTGGTTCAATGGAGGGCACTGGTTTTCTAGGCCAAGCAGCCGAAAATGTTTTTCACTTAAAAGAAGATGATTTCTATTTAGTAGGTACATCTGAAGTTCCACTAGCTGCATTTCACATGGATGAAACTATCGATAATTTACCGATTAGATACGCTGGAATTTCGCCATGCTTTCGCAGAGAAGCAGGCACTTACGGAAAAGATACGCGTGGAATTATCAGAGTTCACCAATTTGAAAAGGTAGAGATGTTCTCTTTTTGTCACCCAGATCAAGCGCAAGCCGAACACAAACGACTTTTAGAATGGGAAAAAGAATTCTTTAAATCGCTTGAACTTCCGTTTCGAATTATTGATGTGGCAACTGCAGATTTAGGATCAAGTGCGGTTCGCAAATTTGATTGCGAAGCTTGGATTCCAACTCAAAACGCTTATCGTGAAGTGACCAGCACATCTAATTGCACCGATTTTCAGGCGCGCAGATTAAATATTCGATTCAAAGACGAAAATGGCACCAAGCCTGTTGCAACTTTAAATGGCACATTAGTTGCAGTGCCACGAACAATCGTTGCAATTCTTGAGAATCACCAACAAAAAGATGGCTCAGTGATGGTTCCAAAAGCACTTCAGGGATATTTAGGTACAGATCGAATTTTGCCAGCGTGAGTGTGACTGGCCGCCGTCCAAAGATAATTGCCAGCGATCTTGATGGCACAATCGTTGCCGATTACGGATATATCTCAGATCGAACCAAATCAGCATTTGCCGCCGCGCATAATTTAGGAATACATATTTATTTTGCTACCGGCCGCCCAATTCGCTGGATGAAAGAGATAAAAGAGAATTTTGCTTTTGGGCTTGGCATTTGTGGCAATGGCGCGATGATTTATGACTTCATTAATGAAAAGATATTAGAACAATGGTTAATTTCAATTGATAATCAATTTGAAATTGTGAATCGAATGCGTAAAGCGATTCCTACCGTTTCATTTGCAGTTGAGATTGATGAACATTTTCACCGAGAGCAGCACTACATTCCACGTTGGGATACCGGACAAGATGATGTGGGTGAACAGCGAATTGAAGATGTTATGAAAAAACCAGCGCTCAAACTTATGGCACGCTGTTCAAATGGCGAATTAACCTCTGATGAAATGTTGGTGCGAGCCAACGAGGCAATTTCAGATATTGCGACCGTAACTCATTCAAATGCCCACGAATCACTCTTAGAAATTTCCGCTTTGGGAATAAGTAAAGGTTCAACTCTTGCAAAAGTTTCACAACGACTTGGAATCAGTGCTGAAGATGTTGTCACATTTGGTGATAACCCAAATGATTTTTCAATGTTGCAATGGGCAGGCAGGTCTTGGACATTGTCAGATGGTCATCCAGATGCTCCGAAGTATGCGAAATTTGTGACTGATCCTCATCAAGATGATGGTGTTGCAAAAGTAATAGAACAATTACTCGCTTTACCTGCGTAATCAATAAATCATTTTTGTAACCACAAGATAGACCGGTAAATTTAGCGACGGAGGGCTCGCATAGCGGCCGAGTGCACCGGTCTTGAAAACCGGCAGACGAAAGTCTCGAGGGTTCAAATCCCTCGCCCTCCGCCAGTAATAATTCAGAACTTAATTGGTCAGAACTTGATCAGACTTAATTGCTTTGTATTTCCTAGTAGTTGTGTGCGATTTCACCTGAAGTAATCGTGATCTCGCCTAGCGACTTCAACTTCAAAGTTGGGAAACTTCTCCCATGGCGTTGACTACCGGAGTCTTTTCTTCTGGCCGAGCCGAACTTCAAGAACGAACCCTTCGTACCGATAGATGGTGGTTACAACCTTTAATTACCGTTTTGGTTTTACTTTCATTTGTTGTTTATGCAACTTTTCGAGCATTTGAAGGTAAGAATTACTTTGCCGAACCTTTAATTTCTCCCTTCTATTCACCCTGCTTATCAACAGAATGTGTTGATGGAGCCTCATTAATCGGTCAACCATTTGGAAAAATTGTTTTGTTTGGATTAACTCTTTCGCCGGCGTTATTTATTTTGGTATTCCCATTAGGTTTCAGATTAACCTGCTATTACTATCGCAAGGCTTATTACCGTTCATTTTGGCAATCACCACCTGCTTGTGCAGTTGCTGAACCACACAAAAAATACACTGGCGAAACTCGCGCGCCATTAATTCTACAAAATGGGCATCGTTGGTTTTTTTACATCGGTCTTTTATTCAACATCTTGTTAACAATTGATGCAGTTTTAGCCTTTCGTGATGCTGAAAAACATTGGGGCCACATGAGCGTTGGCACATTGGTATTACTTGCAAATGCAACTCTGCTTTGGCTTTATTCAGCATCTTGTCACACCTGCCGTCACACAATTGGCGGCAGATTGAAAAACTTTTCAAAACATCCAGTGCGCTACAAAGCCTGGACCGTGGTTTCAAAACTAAATCACTATCATCCAAATTTTGCATGGGTCTCACTTTTTGGTGTGGCATTTGCTGATCTTTATGTGCGTCTAGTCGCGGCCGGAACAATTACGAATTTCTATTTCTTCTAGATGAATGTAAATGGTAAATAAATGAGCGAAAATCAAATTCCAATGGAACGACACAATTACGATGTAGTTGTTATCGGCGCTGGCGGTGCTGGTTTACGTGCCGCGGTTGAGGCTCGCGAAGCTGGTTTACGTGTAGCAATCATTTGCAAATCTTTGTTTGGGAAAGCCCACACCGTTATGGCTGAAGGTGGGATCGCCGCATCAATGGGCAATGTGAATTCAAGTGATAACTGGATGGTTCATTTCCGAGACACAATGCGCGGTGGAAAATTCCTAAACAATTATCGAATGGCAGAACTTCACGCGAAAGAATCACCAGAACGGGTTTGGGAACTTGAAGTTTGGGGAGCATTATTTGATCGCACCGGTGAGGGAAAAATTTCACAGCGAAATTTCGGCGGACATGAATATCCACGCCTTGCTCACGTTGGCGATAGAACTGGTTTGGAATTAATTCGAACAATGCAACAGCGAATAGTTGCATTACAACAAAAAGATAAGCGTGAAACCGGAAGTTTTGAAAGTCATTTGAAAGTTTTTGCCGAATGCACAATCACCGAAATTTTGAAAGATGGCGATCAGGTAACCGGCGCATATGGATACTGGCGTGAAACTGGAAATGAAATTTTATTTGAAGCACCGGCAGTTATTTTGGCGACTGGTGGAATTGGAAAATCTTTCAAAGTAACCAGCAATTCATGGGAAGGTACCGGAGACGGTCATGCACTGGCTTTAAAAGCCGGTGGCAAATTAGTTGATATGGAATTCGTGCAGTTTCATCCAACTGGAATGGTCTGGCCGCCATCGGTGCGCGGATTATTAGTAACCGAATCAGTTCGTGGTGATGGCGGTGTGCTTACGAATTCTGAAGGCAAGCGGTTTATGTTCAATTACATTCCGGAAGTTTTCAAAGATAAATACGCTGACAATGAAGCAGAAGCAGATCGTTGGTATAAAGACCAAGCAAATAACCGCCGGCCGCCTGAATTATTGCCCCGCGATGAAGTAGCTCGGGCGATTAATTCTGAAGTAAAAGCCGGGCGTGGTTCACCACATGGTGGCGTGTATTTAGATGTTTCAAAACGATTGCCAGCTGATGAAATCAAACGGCGCTTGCCATCTATGTGGCATCAATTTAAAGAATTAGCCGATGTTGATATCACCGAGCAACCAATGGAAGTTGGTCCAACTTGCCACTATGTAATGGGTGGAATCGAAGTCGAACCCGATACTGCAGCGGCAGTCGGAGTTACCGGATTATTTGCGGCCGGCGAAGTTGCTGGCGGAATGCATGGCTCAAATCGTTTGGGCGGAAACTCGTTATCTGATTTGTTGGTCTTTGGTCGTCGTGCTGGGCTTGGCGCGGTTGAATATCTAAAGAAAAATCCAAACCGAAAAACAGTATCAACAGAATCAATCAAGCGCGCTCAAGAACGAATCGAGAAACCATTTACTCGCTCTGGTGGGGAAAACCCATATTTAATTCATCAAGAATTGCAAGATTTAACTCAATCGCTAGTTGGAATTATTCGCACAAAAAATGAATTAACAGAAGCCATTGAAAAAATATCTCAATTCAGGTCAAGAATAGAAAAAGTTTCAGTAACTGGTGGTCGACAATTTAATCCCGGCTTCCATCTTTCATTAGATCTAGAAAATATGCTTTTAGTTTCAGAATGTATTGCAAAAGCAGCCTTAACTCGCGAAGAATCTCGCGGTGGTCATACTCGTGATGATTTCCCAAAGATGGATCCAAATTGGCGTCAGTACAATTTAATTTGTGATTGGAACGGAAAATCTATTTCAACAACCAAACAAAAATTACCAATGATGCCAAACGAACTTTTATCGTTATTTGATCCGCACGAACTTGAAAAATATTTCACCAAAGATGAAATGACTCAAGTAATGGCATCGGCAGGGAGTCGTTAATGGCACGCAAAATTAAACTTAGAATTTGGCGCGGAAGTGCCAAAGAGGGTTCTTTGCATGATGTTGAAGTTGATGCAAATGAAGGAGAAGTAGTACTAGATGTTATTCATCGCGTGCAAGCTACAAAAATCAATGATTTAGCGGTTCGCTGGAACTGCAAGGCTGGCAAATGCGGATCTTGTTCCATGGAAATAAATGGCAAACCCAGATTAGCCTGCATGACTCAGATGGCTAATTTTGAAGAAGGCGAAACCATAACAATTACCCCGCTTCGAGCATTTCCGGTAATTAAAGATTTAGTTACTGATGTTTCATTTAATTATCAAAAAGCGATGGAAGTGCCTGCCTTTGAACCACCTGCAGATTTAAAGCCTGGGCAAGCGCGAATGGCACAGGTTGATGTCGATCGAAGCCAAGAATTTAGAAAATGCATCGAGTGTTTCCTTTGCCAAGACACCTGTCACGTTATTCGCGATCATGAAGAAAATAAAAAGAAATTTGCTGGACCAAGATTTTTCATTCGTTTAGCTGAACTAGATATGCACCCCTTGGATATTTTGCGCAATCGCAAAAAAACCGCTCAAGAAGAGCATGGTCTTGGCATGTGCAACATAACCAAATGCTGTACCGAAGTTTGCCCCGAACATATTCGAATTACAGATAACGCAATTATTCCGATGAAGGAACGAGTTGTGGATGTTAAATATGACCCAGTTCGTTGGTTAGGTTCTAAAATTCGTCGCCGAGAAGAGATTTCCTAATTAATTTAGTTTTAGTTTTCGTTGGTGGAATTCTTGGTTCTTTGGTTCGTTATGTTTTTTCTGAAGTAATTAATAATGAATATATTGCTGTTCTAGTCTCGAACATAGTTGGTGTATTTGTAGCGGCGGCAGTTTCAAAAAGTATTAGGTATACATCTCAGCAGAAATTGCTTTGGATAACTGGATTTGCCGGCGGATTAACAACTTTCTCGTCTCTGGCAGTTTTAAC
>CALMJB010000017.1 GCA_937864205.1 uncultured Actinomycetes bacterium
TCAAGAATCGAAACGATATTGGGATGCGACAGTGCGGCAGTTGCTTTCGCTTCTCTAATAAAACGGGAGACAAACGCCTCATCATTTGCCAGATGCGGATGCATAATCTTTACCGCAACGGTGCGATCTAATCTGGTATCAATCGCAGAATAAATTGTTGCCATTCCACCGCTGGCAAGTTGTTGCTTTAATTGATAACGATTATCAATTAATTGACCGGTGAAATCAGACACGAAGCGATTTTAGAAGTGAAGCTGGTGCCCCAGGATTAAGGCACGCTGATAAGTACCCGATCTGCAGCAGATTTACTCTGTTCTATTGAAAAATGTGCGGCTTGATCTATCAGGAAACGTTGCATCTGTTCTAAATGTTGTGAGCCATCCCGCTTTAAAACTCGTTGTAAACCGATTGCTGGATCAATTTCTATCCAAATTAGATAGTCAATCAAATTACGAAATGCAGATTGTCCGCTACCTACTCCTTCTAGAATCAGAAAATCACTGATAACTAAAGTTTTGGATTTATTGAAATTGTTTAAATTCCAATCAAAAACTTGGTAACTAGCTTTGATTCCTTGGTTAAATGGCAAGAGCACATTGGTAATCACGCGATTTGCAAGATCAATAGTGAATGGATTTTGCCATCCAGCGTAAAGATCATCCATATTTATTATCTGACAACTTTTATCCTGATTTTGGAAAAACTCTTTCAACTGCTGCGCGAGCGTGGTTTTTCCAGCACCAGCGTTTCCGTCAATAGCAATTATTGAACGAGAATGAGAGAGATTGGATAAGTCAGCAAACAGCTCTGCATTCTGCAAATTATTCGTCATTTACTTTGGAGGTTTTAAATTTATTTGATTCGCGTAGCCAACGAATACATCCCCAGATTGCTAACAACGTAAAAATAAAATACAAGATCCCGGTCAGGATCAAACCGCCATTGAAGTATTGGAATGTATATGCGGCATCAACAATTAACCAAAGCGGCCAAGCTTCAAATCTTTGCCAAACCATAAGTAATTGGGCGATCAAACTGCCGGCAAATCCAAATCCCTCGATAAAGGAAGAGACTGTGCCAATCGCTTTTAAAATCGGAAAAAGAGCTGCGGTGGAGATAATCAAAGCCAAAACTGTTATTACTCTCTCTTTGTTAGTACTGAATCTTGGTTTGGCGCCAGATTTTCCCCAACCAAACCAACCAGCGATGCCAGCGGCAATGAAAATAAATTGCAATCCCGCACTGGCAAAGTATTTAGATTGATAAAACAAAACTGCATAAGCCAAACTGCTGATGATCCACCATGGCCAAGTTATTCGGGGACCAAAAATTCCATAGACCACACCAATTACAGATGTGATGAATGCAAATATTTCTAAATTAGACATTACCGACTCCTTTCCAATTCGCATTACCGAACTGGTTCTAACGGTCGATCTTGAAATCAAGACCCTCTCAGCAATTTGCTCCCGTGGTTAGACAGTATCAAATTGGCAGGATAAATTTCCGTTATGTTGCGCTTTTCATATGTTGCAATGTTGTTATTCACTGTGGTTGGCTCATTTTGGCTAGAAATTTTCTTAAAAGTACGGGTCTTAAAAAGAATCAAGCGCGTGATCTTGAGTATCGCACCGGTAGCAATTGTTTTTCTGATTTGGGATGCCTATGCCATTGCTAAGAAACATTGGTACTTTGACCCGAATCAAACTTTGGGAATAAAACTTCCGTTTGATATCCCATTAGAAGAGTTATTGTTTTTTGTGATTGTGCCGTTGGCCGCAATTCTCACGATTGAAGCGGTGCGCTCCGTGAAAACTCATTGGGAAGTTGGCGATAAATGATCTACACCGAAATCGCGGTAGTTGCGGTACTTTTTGCGCTAATTCTTGACTCCGTCTTCTTGCGAACCAGATTGATTTCCAAAAAAGTATTTTGGGTTTCTTATTCCATTATTTTGCCGTTTCAATTGATTACCAATTGGTGGCTGACCTCTAGAAATATTGTGATGTATTCAGACCAAGCAATTATTGGGGTGCGAATCGCTTCAGCTCCAGCTGAAGATCTTTTGTTTGGATTTGCACTAGTGCTTTCAACAATGGCGTTTTGGATCTATTGGGGTAGACGGGGAATTGGTTTAACTAAGTAGTTTTTAGCGATTTCGCACTGCTTGAAAATATGCAGGTAGCGCCACTTTGAATCTGCGCCACGAACTGGTTTTCGCTCGTTTTTTAAAGATTTCATAATCAATTTTTTCCACTTCATCCACGATGCCGCAATAAAGTTCACTGGCGGCCAAAATACAGGGCTGACTATCTTTAGAAAGCAACTTAATTCCATCATCTGCTTCTCGTTGCAATCTTCTGACCCGATTGATTTGGAACTTGAGAGCTGCTTTTATATTTGCAGTTACTACTCGCTTTTCCAGATCAGCTCTAGTGACTCCAAACTGTTGCCACTCATCAATCGGTAAATAAACTCGGCCCCGTTCTAAATCTTCGCCAACATCGCGAATGAAATTAGCAAGTTGAAAGGCGACTCCTAGTTTTTTAGCTGCTTCATCAGCCAGCGCGCGGTATTTGGAATCGGATTGAAAGCGATTGTCTAGACCCAAGATTGGCACCATTTGTAAGCCAATTACCGCGGCTGAGCCATACACATACTCCATCAAACTGTTATAACTTTGATATTCAGTAATAGTTAGATCCATTGCCATTGATTTAAGAAATGCTTCAAAATGTTCATAAGGAATTTCAAACCTTTTTACAGTATCAATCAATGCCATTCCAATATGGTCTTGGCTTTTTCCGGTTCGTAGATCCTGCAAAATCTGCTTGCTCCAAGCATCGAGCCATTCGGTTTTTTGACCAGCGGTTAAAGTGGAATCTAAATCATCGACTATTTCATCGGCATATCTAGCAAAGCCATATAACGCATGAACAAAGGGTCGTTTGTGCGGCGGTAGCAAAAGTGTGGCTAAGTAATAAGTCTTGCCATGTTTTGAATTAAGCCGCTTGCACTCTAAATAAGATTTTTGCAGCTCTGGGTCTAATATTTTTGCGGCCTTTAATTCATTCATGATTCGTAAATTCCAAAAGAATTTTTATTGATTTTTATCTTTCAAATTTGATAACTAAGCAATTGGTCCGACTATTCGTTCGGCAGCTAAACGCCCTGAAATTAACACCATCGGAACTCCGACACCTGGTTGAGTGCCACTGCCAGCAAAAACCACATTTTCAAAACCTTTAGCGATATTGCGGGGGCGAAATGGTCCGGTCTGTAAAAAGGTGTGGGCACTGGCAAATGGTGCGCCTTGTTCCATTCCTTGTTCCTGCCAATCAAGTGGAGTAGTTATGTGTTCTACTTCAATACTTTCGGCAAAATCTTTATACCCGCGCTGTTCCAAAGTTTTCAACATTTGATCGCGATAGATTGTTTTCATTTTTCGCCAATCAATATCGGCGGTCAAATTTGGGGTTGGAAATAGTATGTAATAAGAAGTTTTTCCGGCCGGCGCCAAAGCGGGATCATCTAATGAAGGAATCGTGACCAGCAAACTTGGATCAGACATCAATTGTTTTTGATCTATTAATTCGGTGAAAACTTTGTCCCATGAATGACCAAAATGTATATTGTGATGAGCTAAGTGCGAATAACTTTTGCTAGAACCAACCAACATAGTCACACATGATGGTGAGTACTGCAGTCGTTTATGTGAAATCGGTGATTTTCCTAAAATATCCCGCCACGCCACCGGTAAATCTGGATTCAATACAAATGCATCGCCAATTACCTCTTCACCCGATTCACAAATTACCGATTTCACTCGGCCATTTTCTTTGCGCACCGAAGTCACAGTTGTGTTGTACTTAAACTGCACCCCATGTTTTTCAGCTGCCGCCGCCATCGCTCGCGGTACTGCATGCATGCCACCTTTAGGAAAGAAAACACCATTTACTGAATCCATGTATGCAATCACTGCGTATATTGCTAGTGCTTGTTGAGGACTTACTCCGGCATACATTGCCTGAAAGGAATACACCCTCTGAGTGCGGGGATCTTTCAAGAACTGACTAACTTTCGGCGCTAACTTACGAAAACCACCGATAGCAATTAACTTTGCCAAATTCGGCGTTAACAAATTAAAAGGTGAATCAATATTGCGATCAATAAAGTCATTCATTTCATACTTATATAACTTAGTTACGAAATCGACATACTCACCATAACCTTTTGCTTCCGCCGGGCTTATCTTTTCGGCAATTTCTGCCTGCATCTGTTTGGTATCTGCATGTACATCTAATTGCGAACCATCTGCGAAGAATGCCCGATACAAAGGCGAGACCGGTTTTAATTCCAACCAATCTTCCAGTTTTTCACCAACACACGAAAGTGCATCAGCAATTAGATTTGGCATAGTTAGAACTGATGGTCCGGTATCAAACGAGTACCCTCGAGTCTTTAAAATGCCATTTCTTCCACCCGGAAAAGAATTCTTTTCTAACACTGTAACTTTTCTTCCGGCGCCAGCCAAACGCAATGCGGCGCTTAACCCAGCCAAACCAGCCCCGACGATAACTACATGATCTGTCGGACCTTTAATTTTTTTCGGCATTCAAATCTTTCGTTTAGTAGATAACACAATCAATTCATTTAAAAGTCTACGGCCATCATCTGTAATCGGCACTTTAGAAATTGCCTGCGCCGCACTTTCTGAAAGTTCAATAATCATTTTTTCAATTGCCGCCAGCGCACCGGTTTCAATAATTATTTGTTGAGCAGTTGTTACATCGGCGACTGATAAATCTGACTTTCCAAGGTAATTTAATAACGATTCACGTTGTGCCGGATTAGCAAGTTCAACTGCCTTTGCCATTAAAACGGTGCGTTTGCCTTCCCGTAAATCATCTCCGGCGGGTTTTCCAGTTTCTATTGGATCGCCAAAAATGCCCAATACATCATCACGTAATTGGAAAGCTTCACCAAGTGGAATTCCGTATTCTGTAAAAGCGGTTTGTAATTCCGGCGCTGATTTTTCATTTAATTTCAAACCAAAATGTAAAGGTCTTTCAATTGTGTACTTGCCCGACTTAAATCGAGCCACTTTCATGGAACGATCCACACTTTGTGAAGCTAATGCCTGCTCATATACATCGAGATACTGGCCGGCCATCAATTCCACTCGCATCTCATCATAGATTGGCAAGGCGCGCTGAATTTGTAGTTCGGAAATTTTGCTGCTGTGAAACATTTGTGCTGCCCAGATTAATGCTAAGTCGCCAAGCAAAATTGCACTGGCCGCTCCAAATTTTTCCGCAGAACCAGTTAAATTATTTTTTCGATGTAACTCTTCAAATTGTTTGTGAATAGCAGGTTCACCACGTCTGGTATCGGATCCATCCATAACATCGTCATGAATCAATGCACAGGCATGTACAAGTTCAAGTGATGCAAATGCTTTAAATACCGAGTCATTTGGCACACCACCGCTGGCGATATAACCAACGTAAGCAAATAATGGTCGCAAGCGCTTACCGCCTTGCAAAATAAATTTCTCCATCGCAAGCGCTACTGGATTCATCTCAGATCCAATAGTGGACAAGTATTGAGTTTCAGTTCGGCAAAATGTTGCTAAAGCCTTATCAATTTCCGCAATTACCGATTTGATATCAGTGGTATCCGAAAAACTCACCGCCCAAGGGTAGCCTTTGATAATTATGCGTAGCCAAACCATCTCGGTGGAGTTCTTTCCACCCAAGGATCAAATTGGCGAAGATCGTCTTTGGCAAGCCATGTCAGCGTTTCGTTCGCTCAAACCAGATTTTGTTTCCGTGACTTATGGTGCCGGTGGCTCAACTCGAGATCGCACTATAAATATTGCAAGTCAAATTACCAAGCGCACCGGCATTCCAACTATCGCACATCTAACTTGCGTCGGTTCTACCAAAGAAGATTTAAATAAAATTTTAAATAAATATAAATCTGCTGGCATCAAAAGTATTTTGGCACTGCGCGGAGATCCTACAAATGGACCAGAATCAGAATGGGTGAGTACTCCGGGCGGTTTTGATCATGCTGATGAATTAGTAGCACTTGCAAAAACTGAGCATGATTTCGAGGTAGGAGTAGCCGCTTTTCCAGATCTACATCCAGCAACTAAGAATTTTGAATTAGATATAAAAGTTTTACTGCGTAAAGAGGAACTCGGCGCTGAATTTGCCACCACACAGTTTTTCTTCGGATCTCATAAGTGGCAAAAAATTGTCAATGAATTAGCAAAACACGGAAGTAAATTGCCAATATATGCTGGCATATTGCCAATTACAAATCACAAACAATTGAATAGATTTGCAAAATTATCCGGAACTGAAGTGCCATTAGACGTTGCGCTTAAGTTTGAAAAAAATCAAGATGATGCTGAGTACCAAAGAAAATTGGGTATTGAATTAGCAACGCAATTGTGCGCAGAGCTTTTAGATTTAGGCGTCCCTGGGTTACATTTTTTTACAATGAATAATTCAGCGGCAACATTAGAAATTGTTAAAAATCTTGGAATCAATTAGATAGAAAGAAGCGCGGCTGAGCCTTGAATTTACAAGAATATTTAAATAAGTGGTCAGCACTTCACGGCAATGCAAAATTATCTAAAGTGGTGACCGGCTGGTTGCGAATCTCTTACTGGATCGTAAAGCCAATAATGAAAATTGGTGTATCTGCCAATGCGATTTCCGTGCTTGGTTTAGTTTTAGGAGTTTTAACTTACTTACAAGCAAAATCTGTATTTGCGATTCTATGGATTGCGCTCTCATTAATTTGCGATGGATTAGATGGTACGGTCGCAATTCTTAAAGGGACAACCAGTAAATTTGGCGCAGTATTTGATTCGGTGATTGATCGAGCCACTGAAGTTTTCTGGTTATTAGCGCTCTATGAAATTGGTTTATCACCAATTTTGCTGATGATTTTCTTTTTAATTTCTAGTTTGCAAGAGTATTTGCGTGCCAGAGCTGGTGGAGTCGGATTCACTTCTGTTGCAGTCGTCACATGGGCAGAGCGCCCAGTCCGCGCGATTTTCATATTTATGATCTTGATTGGTTATCAAATTAATTTTGCTTATTTAACTTGGATTGTGTGGTTAATGCTGGTACTGCAATCAACTGCATTTATAAAATTATCTTTAATTATTAAGAAATCGCTTTAAGCTTTTCCAATCGCATTCGCGACAATCTCTGCACTGATTCCAACCAGAGGTAAACCGCCACCGGGATGAGCCGAACCGCCGACTAAGAACAAGCCTGATACCGCACCACGATTTTTTGCACGCCAAAAAGCGGCGCGGGGGGAATTACTCGAAGTGCCATAAATTGCACCACCGGGCGCAAACGCGTATTTCTCTAAATCTAACGGTGAACGGAATTCCTTTTTAATCAATCGGTTTGTCACTTGTAAACCCAAATCGTCGAGTCTTTTGATTAGTTTTTCACCATAGGCATTTGATTTACCGCGCCAATCAAAACCGTTTTGCAGATCGTGAATTGGAGCATTGACCAACACAAACCAACTTTCGGTGGTTGGATCTTTAACCATACTCGGATCATTTGGGGCACAGATATAAATTGTTGGATCGGAAACTGGAACTTTCATTTTGAAAATCTGATCAAACTCAGCATCGTAATCTTTAGGAAAGAAAACATTGTGGTGATTAAGTTTTACCTCAGACTTTCGTAATCCAAGTAGCAAAGAAAAACCGGCTAAAGATTTATCGACTCGGGCAATTGATTTTCGGGCTTTTCTTACCGCATTCGTTTTACTTTCAATCAACTTTTCATAAGTTAAGCCGGCGTCCGCATTTGAAACTACTAGATCTACCGCAATGGTTTCCCCACCGGTGAGCTTTATACCCGTTACTTTTCTATTGTCAGTGATAATTTGTTCAACTTCAGTGTTAGTTCGAATACTCACACCTAAATCTAAATTTCGCTGCTCAAGCGCGATAGCAAGTTTTCCAATTCCACCTTTTATGTGCCAAGCTCCAAAAGTTGCTTCGATGAATGCGATGGTCAAAAGCACTGCCGGTGCGCTGCGCGGATCACTACCGCTGTAAGTTGCATACCTATCGATAATCATTTGCAGGTGAGCATCTAAATCAATTTTTTTACCAAACCGGCGCAAACTTTGATTTGGCGCAATGGTTCTTAAGCGACTAACAAAATTAGGTTTTCTCATCAGTTGCCAAGCAGATTTCAACTCTGATTCGATGAAATCAATGCGCGATGCATCCCACATTCGTTCGGCTCGTTCAATCACCTGTTGCCACTGTTTTGCAGAATTAGCTCCCAATACATTTGAAATCTGCAAATAAGTTTTCGGATTCGATAAGTTGGCAAAGTCAAGCTTTTTACCATCGGCAAATTGATAGGTGAATGCCGGATCAACTGGCTCTAGATCTAAAACATGTTCCAGTCGTTTACCGGTTTTAGTAAATAGTTCACGATAAACCGCCGGTAAAGTTAATAGCGATGGTCCGGTGTCAAAGGCAAAACCATCAATCCATTCGGTGCGACACTTACCACCGACCACATTTGATTGTTCAAATATCTCAACTTTGTGACCGGCTTTTGCCAATCTGGCTGCCACCGACAAACCACCGATGCCGGCGCCAATCACCGCTACCTTTGCCATTTAAATTAACTTCCGATCTCGCCAAGTTAAGGTACCTTGAAATTTTCCAATCCATGAAGTTATGAACAAATACAACAAAGTTGCGATCGCTAACGGGTGAAATATTACAGAGCGAAAATCGCTACCGGTTTTTAAAGTCGCCAGCAATCTAGAAATAAGAATAAAAATTACTGAATATGTGAAAAATATATTGGTTGAGAAATATATAAAGTTAAGCACTCCGGTTATAAATAAAATTAAAAATGCGACCAAACTGCCAATGATTCCGCCAAAACCTGCCCAAAGTGATTTTCGATAACCGCCAAATAAATCAGCGGTTGATTCATACATTAAGCAGCTGCTTATTTTGCTGCCATTAATTACTCCACCCAAGTAATTGGCAGCCGTTAATTTTCGGGCAAGTTGCAAGTCATCTAATACTTGATTTTTTACCGAGCGATGCCCATCAACCGAAAAGTATGCCTGCTTTTTAACGATTAAGAATTGGCCATTAGCCACAATCATGCTTTTGATTTTAAATCGATGTGCAATGGCAAGCGGAATGCTGCTTAACCACGACCACTGCAGAAGTGGTTGAAATATAAAAGGGATAAAACCACGGGTTAATTGTTTTGGGTAAGGGGAAATGAAATCCCACGACGGTTTTTCAGTTATTGCTGCGGCAATGGCATTTTGATTAAGGCGAACATCTGCATCTAGAAATACCAAATAATCTGGTTGAAAATCCTGCTCAGCCTTTTGCGCCAACTGCCATGATGCCCATAATTTTCCTAACCAACCATTTGGTAATTCTTGAGCTGTAACTCTGGTTATTCCAGTTTCATTATTAATTATCTTGTAGGTGCCATCACTAGAAAAATCATCGAGCGCATAAATGTTGTATTGCGTAAGTAATTTCTGCGATTTAGCGGAAGCAAGACTGGCCTGAACATTATTAATTTCATTGCGAAAGGGAATTAAGATGGCAACTTTTTTTGATATTGAGTTTGCGCGAGCTGGCTTAGCGCTAGCTAAAGTAAAGAAATTGAACACCGCCAATACTGCGGCGAGAGCTGCAAGAATGAGACAAATTGGAGCTACAAGTTCAACCATCAAAGTTGCTCAGGTGGGCCAAACCGGCGCGAAAATAGATATGGCAACAAAATCAAGGCAAATGCGACGCCGCCAAGTAATGCAATTCCGGGACGGTCAAAGAAAAATAGATTTCCAATAACCCCGCTAAACCAACTCCAGATTAAAAAGAAATCTATTACGCGAATTAGTGCACCAGATTTTCTACGATCTTGTGGCAATAACAAATGCAGTAACGCCATCAGACCCATGCCGGTTAATAACCAACCAATCGAATTGGAAATTGGAATATTTGGTGAGTAGGGAAGCGCTGGCCCATCAAATTTCCAGGTCCATCTACCGGCGTTAACCATTTGTGGGTCTAAGAAAATATCCCAAGCCATCAAACCAAATCCGCCTACTAAGAAAACCCAGTGCTTGCTGATTCGACGAGCCGCGATTAAAAGCGGATGTGCCAACATCACCCACGCAAATGGCACTACCAGTGGAACGCCGTAAATGAAATAACCAAGAGATCCGTCATAACTGTAATTTCCAAAGGGCCATCCGGTTCGACTGCCAATTTGTTCAATGATGAGTGCGTAAGAAAAAGTTAAAGACAGATATGTAATTGCATAACCAAAACCATATGCAAACCAAGCATGCAAACACATTGCACCTGCGCCCCAATAAACAGTTGCGATGGTTATAAGTCGTAACCATTCCTGCATATCTTTATCTGTCGAACCATCCAAAAGCGGATAAGAGATTTGCAGTGCAACCGCTACACCTAAAACTAAAAGTAATGTAATTCTTCGCAGTGGGGATAAACCTCGGCGCGCGCGCAATCTTGGACTGAATTGGCGAATCGACATGTGCTAATTCTGCCTTATAGAACTCCGCGCTTTTCTAACACTTTGAACCTGGCAAATAACTCTTCGGCATACCAATTTAACTCTTTGGTGCGGGCGATGACTTTCTGATGCGGCGCATCTTTATATGCAAATTGCCTAAGAGCAGATTGATCCCGCCAAATGGAAAATGTTCCCTGTAATCCAATTGGTGCTTCACCTATTCCAATTGCATTAATCAACCCATCAGAATTGTGCAAGCTACTTGTCACTGGTGGAACGGAACGCCAAAACACAATATTTTGGTGCCACTTTATTCTTGCGCGGGTGATCGCAGCTATCTCAGTATTCTCATTAGTTAAAGGTTTTAGTTCGGTTCTGTTTAATGAATTTATTTCATAAGCGAAAGGTGTTTGCTTTGACCATTTTCCGTGTGCTGAAATTGGTTCTAGCAAAACTCGAAACTCGGAAGTAGCGATTTTGCGCCACTGCCGAATTGCTTTTGAATTATCTAGCAAATCTAAATTAGTTCTATCAATTGTGACTAGTAATCCCCACCGAGTTAGATCGGCATCATTTAAATTGAAAGTTTTCCCTTTTCCGGTTCCCAAAAGTTTTACAAATTTGATTCCGGGAAATCTGCGCAACATAAGGCGATGAAACGCCATGAAAAAAAGCGCATTTAAAATATTGATTCGGCGGATTCGCCAAAAATAAATGACAGTTATCAAAATTAATTTGCTGCCTGGATTTGATTTGTGGTTTCAAATATTTCCGCCAGTACCTCTTCAGTGCTATCCCACATTGGGGCATGACCTGAACTGGGCAGAATTACCCACTTTGAATGTTTGGGGGAAAGGGTTCGCTCTTGGCAGGTTTTTGCCGGCAAGGAACGGTCACTGTCTCCAAAAATTATTGTGACCGGAATTTTGCTGGCCACATCGCGTTCAAATCTTTTGTGCAACATGCCATTCCATACTGGAAAATATCCATCGGCTTTCGACATTGCGACAACCGCATCAAGACAAATCTCATAATCTAATTCGCGCCACCTAGGTGAAACTGATTCAAAGCCAATCTGTTTACCAAATGTGTATTTGAGTAATTTAGGTGCTGGTTTAACTAATGTTTTTGCCATTCCGCGCACCATGAATTCAGCTGGAAATTTGTTGGTGAATGGAGTTAGCCACAAACCTGCCGGCGCTAACCCCACATAACTTAAAACTGATTCTGGAAAATCTGCCGAGATTTCTAATCCAATCCAGCCACCCAGAGAGTTTCCAACCAAATGGAATTTGTTAATGCCATTTTCCTGCAAATTTTTCATCACTAATTTTCCAAGCGAATTTGGGTCCATGTTTTGAGCTGAGTTCAACGGGGTATCGCCGTGCCCCGGCAGATCTAATGTAATGACTTCAAATTGCTCGGAAAGTTTTGGAATCAGCGGTTTCCAAGCGGTGCTAGCCGAACCCATCCCATGAATTAAAACAATTGGGGTGCCGCTGCCAAAACGATTTAGCTTTAATTTCATAA
>CALMJB010000018.1 GCA_937864205.1 uncultured Actinomycetes bacterium
CAACTCGGGACATGAGTTTTCAAAAGCAAAATTTAGAGAGAATGAAAAGTGATCCAGTGCGTTATTTGCGAGCACTTGATGGAAATGTCGATGGTGAAACTTTAAAATTAGATGATGGCACAGTCGTTCCAAGATTGCCATCAATCACTCGCTATATGTGGGATCAAGGTAATGCCGTAGGTGCGATTTCATTTCGATGGCAACCCGGTTCATCTGAATTACCAATCTATGTGCTTGGACATATCGGTTATGAAACTTTTCCTTGGGCACAGCGAAAAGGTTTTGCAACAATGGCGTTAGCCCAGATGTTAGACATCGTGAGGTCGAAACCAGAATTGAATTTGAAGTGGGTGGAATTGGTAACCGATCCAGACAACTTAAATTCTCAAAAAGTCATAACCAAAAACGGTGGTGTTTTCATTGAACAATTCCAAAAACCAAACCAGGCAGATCCAACCTGTGGTGCGATTGTTAATAGGTACCGCATCACACTTTAATTTGCATTAATTTACAAGTTAGCAAATCCGGAAAGTCAGTGCTTGCTATTAGATTTACCTAATGGCATTTTCTAAATCTAAAGACAATTTGGCTAGGTTGCCCCAGCTTTCCATTGAAGATTTAGGAACACCCCTTTCAAATGTCACATTTGTATCGGTCGATCTTGAAACGACCGGCGCTTCGGTTCGATCTGGTAGTGCAATAACTGAAATCGGCGCGGTTAAATATCGCGGCGGTGTTGAAATTGGTTCCTTTCAAACATTTGTAAATCCGCAAACTCCAATTCCGGCATATATAACTGTTTTGACTGGAATAACCGATGCGATGGTGGTGGCGGCTCCAAAAATTGGCGAAGCATTTGCATCATTACTTGAATTTTTTGGATCCCCCACCGAAACAGTTTTAATCGCACATAACGCACCTTTTGATATCAGTTTTCTAAAAGCTGCGGCCAGCGAGCTTTCATATCGTTGGCCCAATTTTCGTGTCTTTGACAGTGCAAAAATGGCTCGGCGAACTTTAACCAGAGAAGAAGTACGCGACTGCAAACTTGCCACATTAGCTAATTATTTTGGAACAGAAGTAACGCCAAATCATCGAGCACTTTCCGACGCGCAAGCAACTATTGAAGTTTGGCATGGCATTCTTGAACGTCTCGGATCAATGAGTATAAATACGCTGGAAGATCTAGTTGATTTTTCTAGCCAAGTCACGGTTGAACAACGCAACAAGCGACACTTGATGGTTGATCTGCCAAGCTCACCAGGCGTTTATATTTTTAGAGATCGGCTTAATAATCCGCTTTACATCGGAACTTCCAAGAATCTAAAAGCACGAGTTCGCTCATATTTCAGTGCCGCCGAATCGCGATCTCGAATTCGCGAAATGATTGGAATCGCCGAACGAATCGACCACAT
>CALMJB010000019.1 GCA_937864205.1 uncultured Actinomycetes bacterium
GCGGACAATTCAGATAGCACTGTAATTGTGAGATTTGATCGAAGTGAGTCAGATTCGGCGATTAAATTATTTAACGAAATCAATCAAGTCCGACTACTGAAGAAAAAATCTGCATTTTCAGTGATGATTGATTCATATAACCTATTCTGACATTTTAGGTTTTTCTATTTAAGCATCTCTGCCAAGGTAGAATCTACCTATGAGCGTTCAGCAAATCCGTCACTTTGGCGATCCGGTTTTAGTTACCCCGGCGCAACCGGTGGTTGATTTTGATAAAGAATTACGAAAACTGGTCGCAGATCTAACTGAAACAATGCAGGCCGCACCGGGCGCCGGTTTAGCCGCTCCGCAGATCGGAGTTTCGCTACGAGTTTTTGTTTGGGATATTGATGATCAACTTGGTCACCTCATTAATCCCTCTTTAGATTTAAGTAGCGAGATGGAAGAGGATGAAGAAGGATGTCTTTCATTTCCTGGATTAACTTATAAAACGCCTCGATCAATTAGAGCGGTTGCTAAGGGATTTAATATGCATGGCGAACCTATAGTTGTGGAAGGAACAGAGTTACTAGCTCGGTGTCTGCAACATGAAACCGATCATCTAAACGGCATTTTGTTTATTGATCGTATGGATGAAGAAGTAAGAAAGTTAGCGATGAAAGAGATCCGTGAATCAGAATGGTTTAACTCTGCAGTTCAGAATGGAAACGCGCCAACTATAAAGGTTTCGCCTCACAAAACTTTCGGGTTAGGTCTGTAATTTTTGAAGATTCTGCTTGCTTCTTCCTCATCAGTTGCCTGTGACATTTTTTCCGACCTAATTAAAAACCATTCAGAAATAGAGGTCGTTGGTTTCTTAACCAACAAAGACAAACCCACCGGTCGTGGTCAATCTGAAACCGAGAATGAATTTGCCAGTTGGGCAAAACAGTTTGGTCTGCCTGTTTTTAAGGTGTCAGACCATGAGGAAATATCTAAAGTTTTAGCACAATCAAAAGCAGATTTAGTTATTACAGTTGCTTTTGGTCAATTGATAAACCAGCAGAATCTCAGCCAGCCAAAATATGGCTGGTTAAATGTGCACTTCTCGTTATTGCCCAAGTATCGAGGCGCAGCACCAGTGCAACATGCCATATTGAATGGTGACGAAGTAACTGGAATCTCGATTTTTCAAATGGCAGCGGGTTTAGACACTGGTCCAATATTTGTACAGACTCAGTACCAGATTCCTAAATTTGCAACGACTAATTCGGTTCTGCGTGAGCTTGGAAAATTAAGTATCCCGGCTTTAAAGAAAGCAATCGCAGATTTAGAAAATGGTATTCCGCCTAAAAGCCAGGCAGATTTCAAAACCG
>CALMJB010000020.1 GCA_937864205.1 uncultured Actinomycetes bacterium
CGCACCGGCAGATCTGCAGTTGGTCCAGGAATATTCTTATGTTGCACCGAATAAATCGAAGGTAATTTGGCAGAAAGTATTGGATGATTTTGGGTATTAGCACGAATGACACTAATTGGTGCGTTATAAACCTCGGGCAAGTTAGCGGCGGCTCGCCGCTTTAAGAATTCAATAATCTCTGGCTTTAGTGGCACAGCAGATTATAACTTTCCATCTAACAACGCTTTTATGGTTTGTTGAGCCTGAACTTTAACTTGGTCTAAATCACTTAATCGTTTCAAACCATTAAGTTGTTGAAACATTCGATGATTCTTTGTAAATGCAGATTTATTGCGCTCTAAATAATCCCAATACAAAGTTGTAAATGGACAGGCATTTTCGCCGGTGCGCAATTTTGGATCGAAAGCACATCCTTTGCAGTAATCACTCATCTTCGAGATATACGCGCCACCGGAAATATATGGCTTAGTCATCATTTGGCCACTATCTGCATGCATGCCCATGCCAATTACGTTTGGCACCATTACCCAGTCAGTTGCGTCGACGAAAACCGATCTCATCCAATCCAAAACTGCTTGAGGTGAAACTCCAACTAAATTAGCGATGTTACTTAACACCATCAGACGCGGAATATGGTGCACCCAAGCCCGCGCTTTCACATCCGTGATTATTGAATTCAAACAGTTCATCTTTGTACAACTTGGATCGGCAAACATCGGAAGTAATTTATGTTTTGCATTTAACTTATTTTCAAATCGATAGTTTTCGCCCAAATACCAATACATGGCATTGACGTATTCGCGCCAGCCAATTACTTGCCGAATGAATCCTTCAACTGAATTAAGCGCTCGCTTTTGTTTTTTATAAGCATCAACAATTGCCTGCACAACTTCACTTGCGTGCAGCAAGCCATTATTTAAATACGGACTAATCACCGAGTGATTAAGAGACCATGATTCTTGAGTCATCGCATCTTCATATGGACCAAAATCAGCCAGCGAATTTTTTACAAATTCAGCCAACCTTTCTAAAGCGGCACTTCGGGTAGTAGCCCAATTGCCAATTTGCACTTCGCCCCAATAGCCAAAATCTTTTAATTTGTCTGCCACAGCTTGATCAATTTGATCAGTTTTAAATTTGGTGTACTTCGGCCAATTGTGATTTTTTGGCGGCGGTAATCGATTGTCGGCATCAAAATTCCATTTACCGCCCTCGGGTTTACCGCCGTCGACCAAAATTCCTAATCTGGTTCGCTGCCAACGGTAGAAATCCTCCATTTTGAAGGATTTATATCCACCTGCCCAATCTTTAAATTCACTGCGACTGGTGAGAAAAAAATCATTTGGCACAAACTTAACGCCAATGTCGCTCAGACTTTTTGTAAGTTTGTAAGAGGTTGGTTCTGCGCATATTACATTTTCGATTCTATATTTGGTTTTTTCTTCAGTTATTCCCGTCGCAGTATCCTTTGCAGTTAAATATTGGACATTGAATCCAGCGGTTTCTAATTCAGTTACAAAATGTTTTGCCGAAGATAATATGAAATGCACTCTTTGAAAGTGCCAACGGCTTTGCTTAACCATTCGCTCGCTTTCGACTAACAAAATCAAGTCGGTTTGCGGGTTTGCGTTAGCAAGTGCGCCATATTTTAAATTCAATTGATCATGACTTACATAGATAATGCGATTTAAGCCTTCACCATTATTTTGGCGCGAACTACTCATGAACTCAGAGTAGAATAAGTGCTCCTACTTTCGGGAGATAAAAAAATGCGTTTTGGTGTCCTAACTGGCGGTGGCGATTGCCCCGGATTAAATGCAGTTATTCGTGCGGTAGTTCGTAAAGGTGTAAAGGAATACGGTTACGAATTTATTGGTTTTCGCGATGGCTGGCGCGGTCCACTTGAAGGATTAACTATGCCGCTAGATCTGCCAGCAACTCGTGGAATATTGCCGCGCGGTGGAACCATTTTGGGTTCATCCCGCACCAACCCATTCAAAATCGAGGGTGGTGTCGAAAAAATTAAAGAAAATTTAGCGAAGATGAAAATCGATGCACTGATTGCAATCGGTGGCGAAGACACACTTGGTGTCGCAACTAAATTACACGCACTTGGGGTAAAAGTTATTGGCGTACCAAAGACAATTGATAATGATTTGAACAATACCGATTACACATTTGGTTTTGATACCGCAGTTAATATTGCAGTAGAAGCGATAGATCGTTTGCACACCACCGCTGAATCTCACCATCGAGCTTTGATTGTTGAGGTCATGGGTCGCCACGCAGGTTGGATCGCACTTCATTCCGGTATCGCCGGTGGCGCATCCTGCATCTTGATTCCCGAAGTTAAGTTTTCAGTCGACAAAGTATGTGAATGGGTGCAATCGCGATTTAAGCAAAGTTATGCGCCAATTATTGTTGTAGCCGAAGGTGCAATTCCACAAGATGGTGACATCGTTACAAAAGATGCCACCACAGATTCATTTGGACATGTGAAACTTTCCGGAATCGGTGACTGGCTCGCTAAACAAATCGAAGCCAAAACCGGATTTGAAGCGCGCACATCCGTACTTGGTCACATTCAAAGAGGTGGAACACCAACCGCCTTTGATCGAGTATTAGCAACCAGATTCGGATTACATGCAATCACCGCCGCAAAAGAGGGTGACTGGGGCAAGATGGTGGCGCTGCATGGCACCAACATCGCCCGAGTGCCGTTGGCATCTGCGACTGATAAATTAAAAACGGTAGATCCGGCACTTTATAAAGAAGCGGAAATCTTCTTCGGGTAATTCCAAACGGCAATTGCCGCAGGTTACTTAAACTTTCCCCATGAAAAATAAATCTGGCTCAGATAAAACTTCAAATAAGCCTGCCAATGAAACTCTGAGTAAATCAATGAATCAATTAGATAATCTATTTGAT
>CALMJB010000021.1 GCA_937864205.1 uncultured Actinomycetes bacterium
TTTGCATCAACATTTGCTTCAGGTAAGTAGAGAAATTTTGGCGTCGTGCCTGGAATCATTCCGATTTTTTGAGCGCTCTTTGCCAAGTTGTCAGGCGCGGCGACTCTTTGCAGTTCTTTCAATGTCGCTTCGCGTTGCTCAGTCGCAATCGATAATTGATCTTTCAAATCAGCCAAAATAAACGCATCTTGATTGGCAGCGGTGTTGATCATCAGCAGCGCCAACAAACCTGCGCCAAATACTGAACCAATAAATATGCTAAAACCTTTTTTATCTAAAGAGCTTTGCGAATCGATATTGGGAACCAATCGCAACATCGCACGTGCAGTTTGATTTGAAACCTCATTCACGGCGGTATTCACTGCGTTATTGACAGCGTTATTTACCGCGCTATTTACAGAGTTAACCGGTAAGCGCAAACGAATTGAATCGGTATTCATACTAGGCAGCCACCCGCTCGATTGCCCGCAATCTCATCGAAGCAGATCTTGGATTTTCAACTTGCTCAGATTCACTCGCCGCTTCACTGCCGTTGATTACTAAGCGATATTTGGCGGCAGAATTTGGCAGTTCGATTGGTAATCCAAGTGGTGATTTTGAATCAGTCGCATTTTTAAATATCTGTTTAACAATTTTGTCCTCTAAAGATTGATAGGACATCACAACTAATCGCCCGCCAACCGCCAGTGCTGATAATGCTTTGGGAAGTGCGGATTCGAGTATTTCTAACTCTTGATTAACTTCAATACGCAATGCTTGAAATGTGCGCTTAGCGGGATTGCCACCGATTCGACGAGCCGGTGCTGGAATTGAATCTTTCACAAGTTGTGCCAGCTGTGCGGTGTCATTTATTTCGCCGCTAGATCTAGCTTTTTCAATGTTCTTAGCAATTCGATTTGCAAACCGTTCTTCACCGTAGATTTTTAAGATTCGAGTTAATTCCGCGACTGAATATGAATTGACAATTGTTTTTGCGGTTTTTACATCGGTTGGGTTCATTCGCATATCAAGCGGTGCGCTTTGCGAATAGGAAAAGCCACGAGTTGCCTCGTCAAGTTGCATAGATGAAACCCCTAGATCAAAAAGAATTGCATCTACGCACGGCAGATTTAATTGTGCAATCGCCTCGTCAATAAAGTCGTAGGTCTTATTTACATATGTAATTCGAGATTCAAATTTGGCTAACCGTTCTTTTGCGATTGCAATTGCGTTTGGATCTCGATCGATTGCTATCAATTTAAGATTTGGAAAAGAGTTAAGCAGTTGTGCAGAATGTCCGCCCAGACCTAAAGTGGCATCTACTGCTACTGGGGAATTAGATTTTGAGATCGCCACTGAAATTAATTCAATGCAGCGATTTAGCGCTACTGGCACATGTGAGGCCATCTCTTCCCCTTTCTTTTTTCTAACTAATTTCTTTTTTACTTTTTTATTGATTTTTATTTCTTCAATTTGGTGGGCATCTGTGCTCTTCTACTTAGGTCACTACCGACCGACGGATCTACCGGGGTGTGGTAAGGCACCGGGGAAGTGATGCCTTAATAAATGGGTAATGGTCGGTAGTGGCCTAAGGAGAATGTTCAGAACAATCCCGGTAGCACCTCCTTAGAAACATCTGCAAAAGTTTTCTCGCGATCTTTCAAATACTTATTCCAAGAGGTGCTATCCCAAATTTCGACTCGGGTATTTGCGCCAATAACGACGCAATCTTTTTCAAGTGATGCGTATTCACGTAAGCCAGTTGGAATCGTGACTCGGCCTTGTTTATCTGGAACTTCATCATGCGCACCGGCAAACATCACGCGCAGGTAATCGCGAGCGGATTTTTCTGTGACCGGTGCTTGTCTTAATTTCTCAGTGATTACCGAAAATTCATTGGCAGGAAAAACGTAAAGGCAACGCTCTTGACCTTTTGTGATTACTAAACCGTCGGCGAGATCTTCTCTAAATCGGGCGGGCAAAATGATTCTGCCCTTTGTGTCGAGCTTTGGTTCATGGGTACCCAAAAACATCGCACACCCCCGTACTTCTCACCTTCAACTGACAAATTCAGTGAACTTCCCCAATTCCCCACTTTACTCCCTTTTTCCCCACTTTCAACCCCCAACACCCACTTTCCCTCCCCTCGCTCCCCACCCTCTGACGCTCTTTTGATATTCGGGTTTGCCCTTCAGGTTTGGTTCGGGAATTTAATTCGTGAAAAAGAAAAGCCCACCAGGAAAACTGGTGGGCAATTAGAGAAAGTTAGAGAAAGCGGGTTTAGTTAATTATCGAAGTTGCGACGATCCCAGCGCTCTTCAAAACCGGTCCAACGTGAGCGGGGTTTCTTTTTACCCCCATTAGCTTTTGCATCCGCGCCTTTTCCAGAAGGATGGTTTTGTTCCGAGCTGGCACCAAGCGGAATATTGCGAATAATTAAAAGCATTCCGCAGAGCGCTACCAAAAAGGCAACCACTCCAAATGGGGTGGCTTTTGCGACCAATGCCGAAATCAGCAGGATCAAACCAAGTGCGACTAGACCGATTCCGATTAACAGTCTGCCCTGCTTTTTAGTTGGAGCAGCCCCGGTCAAAGTCGATACTAATTTTGGGTCATCTTGCGAAAGGGCAGCCTCCATTTCGGCAAGCAGTTTCTTTTCCCGATCGGAGAGAGCCATATTCGAAATATAGACCAGGTTTTGCTGGCTGGAAAGTCGAATCTGTTTTTAATCGTTTAACAGCCGGGCTGGTCGCACCGAGCCCTGACCGAATTTTTCCGATACATCATCTATGGCGGCCTCCGCCTGTCGCCAGCCAACTGGGCGTTGTCCCAGTGTTAATTGCTCAACCGATTCTGATTGATCGATGAGATTTTCTAAAGCTATTCCCACCAATCGAATTCGAGCCCGGTCTAGTTTTAAAGATTCATAAAGTTTCTTAGCAACTAGGTAACACTCTTGTGTTCCACTAATTGGCAGATCTACGGTTTTAGATTTTGAAATGGTTTTGAAATCTGCAAATCGCACCTTTATTGAAATTGTGTTTGCCATCAAGGCGCGCGCCCGCATTCTGGATGTGGCTTTTTCAGTTAATCGCAAAAGTTCGCGCAAGATCTCTTCGGAATCCTCTAGATCAGAGCTAAAAGTTTCAGCGGCGCTGATTGATTTATCGGGTTCATCAATAGTTACCTCGCGAAAATCACGTCCCCACGAAAGTTCGTAAAGGGAATTACCCGCCGCATCGCCAAGGGCTCGTATCAATGTATTAACTGGAGTATTTGCAATATCAAAAACGGTGCGAAGTCCGAGCCGGGTTAGTTGTTCTTCAGTTGCAGGACCCACCCCCCAAATCGCCGAGACCGGTAAGGGGTGTAAAAACTGCAACATTTGCTCGGGTTTTATCTCTAATAATCCATCTGGTTTGCAGTGACCGGAAGCGAGTTTTGCAATGAACTTATTGTGCGCAATTCCCACCGAACAGGTGATCTGCTCAGTTGCAAAAATTTCGGCACGAATCTTTTGGGCAATCTCGATTCCAGAACCAAAAAGTTTTTTTACTCCGGTGACATCTAGAAATGCCTCATCTAATGAGAGTGGCTCTACATAAGGGGTGTAGTTTCGAAATATCGCCATTACTGAATCGGAAACCTCACTATATTTTTCATGATCGGGTGAAACAAAGATTGCATTGGGTGCTAATCGCCGAGCTCGACCAACTGGCATCGCCGCTTTGATTCCATATTTACGGGCTTGGTAATTTGCAGATAGCACTACCCCGCGCGCGCCAGCGCCGACAACAACCGGCTTACCTTTTAATTTAGGGTTTTCGCGAATTGATACCGATGCATAAAATGCATCCATATCAACATGCAAAATTGTTGAATGATTTATATCGCTCATAAATAGTTGGTAGATCCCAAACCTCGCTCGCTCTTATTGAAACACCTCGGGGACCAGTTCGCCGAAGTACGCCACGCACTAAAAATAAGGAACTAGTGCGAATCAAATTAGCGCTGGATTGTTGAACATCCTCAAAGAAGGTTATGTCGTTACAACCATAACCATCATCTAGGGTCAAAAACATCACCCGTCTACCTGATCTGACCGGCGGGGTCTGCAGTGAAACTTTTATACCCGCTACCAGTATTGATGAACCAGCCCGTTGTGCGATGACATCGCTAGAGCGAACCGCTTTTATTGAATTTAAGAAGTCGCCATAGAAATTAAGTACATGGTCAGACACATCCATGCCTAGTAGTTTCAATTCGGTACTGACTTTTTCACTTTGTGTAATTGCCGGTAATCCACTGGCGGTAAGTGGTGGCGGTAATAATTCCAGTACTAATTGATCTTGACTGATTGGTTGATGATTTAATTTGTATAGATCTTGTAAATGTAGCAAGAGATCGCGCCGATTCAGATCTGGATGTAGCTCATCAAATCCGCCAAGTGACACCAATGCTTCAGCAATCGGTCGACTAGCGCCAGAGCGATGTACAAAATCAGTTAGATCAAGATAGGGCCGGGCAGAAATGATTGTGTTTACCTCTTGTTCGCTGATTCCATCAATCTCAGAAAGTGCTATTCGAATCGCAAATCCGCGCGCATCTGGCAGTTGTAATTTTCGACCGGTGCTTTTTAAATCTGGTGCTTGATATGGAATGACCCCAGTATTTTTTTGATTGCTACTATCTAAAAACTCGTCAATTACTTCGACGCTAAAAGTTGCGAGCGAGCGGTTTACATCTACCGGCAAAATCTTGATTCCCCATTGTTTGGCATCAGCCAAAATCAATCGTTTTGGATACATCCCGGGATCATGAGTTAAAACGCCCGCTAAGAATGCTGCGGTGTAATGAGTCTTAAGCCAAGCAGATTGATATGTCGGTAATGCAAAAGCGGCGGCATGTGCTTTGCAAAAACCAAATGAGGCGAAGGCACGCAAAATCTGCCAGATCTGATCGGTCACCGACAACGAAAAACCATTTGCAATCGCCGCCGGATAAAACCAATCACAAACCGCTTGTTGTCCTTCTAATGAGCCAAGTTCGCGTCGTTTTTCATCAGCGGCCGCTAATGAAATTGCAGTCATGGTTGCAATCAACTTAATTACCTGTTCATGAAATACAACTACTCCCTCGGTCTCGGACATAATCGGATCTAGTTTTGGATGAATCAATAACGGGGTTCGTAATCCATGTCGCGCCGCTAAAAATGGCGTGATCATGTCGCTTTTCACCGGGCCTGGTCGAAACAATGAGATGTCGATAACCAAATCATTAAAGGAGCTGGGTGCAAATTTTCCAATTAATTCTCGTTGGCCAGGTGATTCGATTTGGAATACGCCAAGTGTTCGAGTCGATGCAATTAAGTCAAAAGTTTTCAGATCATCTAATGGGATTTGATCTGGATCTATTTTTATATTCTGAGTTCGCTCG
Source organism: uncultured Actinomycetes bacterium (assembly GCA_937864205.1). Lineage (GTDB taxonomy): Bacteria > Actinomycetota > Actinomycetes > Nanopelagicales > Nanopelagicaceae > CALMJB01. Next base: position 5,416 of record CALMJB010000021.1, read on the forward strand.
ATTTCAGATAAAGAATAAGCGATTGCAGATTGCATTCGGACTCCGAGAATGTCTAACTTTAAAAAGCCAATCGCTTCGACATCATCTTTATCGAACTGCACCATTGGATAACCGCTGGCATTTGTTTCAATCGGGGCACAATCTGGCAAGGTCAGATCAGAGATTGCCACTGCACATGGGTGCATTGAAAGATGTCTAGGTAGTCCATCTAATTTTTGCGCCAAATGGATAGCAGTTTTAAGTAGCGGGGTATCAAGTTTTAGATCTTTAAGTTCGGGAAGATTTTCAAGAGCGGCGCTGATGTTGCGAGCTCGAATATGTGGCAGAGATTTTGCAATCAAATCTATTTCGGCCGGCGCAATTGATAACGCCATTCCGACATCGCGAATCGCATGGCGGGCTCGATATGTCTCGACCATCGAAACCGTTGCCACTCTTGAACCAAATTTGGCAAACACGGCATCGTAAATCTCTAACCTTCTAGCGGATTCAACATCAATATCTATATCGGGAAGTTCATTTCGCAATGGTGAACAGAACCGTTCCATTATTAATCCATGTGCGAGTGGATCTACCGCCGAGATGCCAAGTAAATGACAGATCAGCGAACCAGCCCCACTGCCCCGAGCCGCTACTCGAATTCCTTTTGCCCGGGCTAGATCAACTACTTGTGCAACGGTTAGAAAATATGAGGCAAACCCAAGTTGTTGCACAGTGGAAATTTCGTCAGATAATCGATTCTGCGCAATCGATAACGCTTTACCAAAATAGCGTTGCGCCAACATAGATTGGCAACGTTGTCGTAACTGCTGATTTAACTCTTCGATATTTCTAGCCCCGACCGCTTGTGGTTCGGGCAGATGAATCTTTCCGATTCCGATATCGCGTCTGGTATCTAGTGTGGATTGTTCAGCCCACTCTGCAGTGGTACGCATTAAGTGATTGCCATTGACCTCACCCGCCGCTTGCGCAATTTCATCGGCGATCTGTTGCATCTTGGCAGTTGGTTTTAAATACCCCTCGCTATTGCGCCGTTCGACATGTCGACCATGAAGTGGCACAAGGTTTCGAGCTGAATCAAGTACATCTGCCAAAGGACCATCACTAGCTGCCAGCATGCGTACGGAATTGGTAATCACTGCCGGCAAATTGTTTTCGCGGGCAAAGACCAGATTGCGAGCTGCAAATGGCGTGGAATATGGACCATCGCCACGAATTCGATGCGAGGTCAGCGCTAATGCTTGATTTAAAAAGAACTGTTTTACTGAAAATAAATAAGCCTGGGCTTGTGGAATCTGCCGCTTAGAAATTAGGTAAGCCAGTTGAGATTGTGCGCCATGCAAAATCAATAATTTGCCGGAGTAATTTTGATGTTTTTCTAGTAGTTCGTAAGTTAGTAACCCGTCATTTAATTTCACCGCTGAGAACAATCGATATAGCGCCGCTAATCCACCATCGCCGGTGGCTAGCAGAATCACTCGGTGTTTATTTTGCAAAAATGGAATCTGTACACCAATAATCGGTTTGATTGAATGAGTTTCGCAACTTTGTGCAAACCGGATTACCCCCGCCATGTTGTCACGGTCAGTTAGGGCCAGCGCCGACATTCCAAATTCGGCGGCCTGTTTTACTAGTTGTTCTGGTTTGGCGGTGCCGTATTTAAATGAGTAACCACTATGTACATGCAGGTGCGTGAACTTATGTGGCACTTTATTTTTTTCCTATTATTTTTTGCTAGATTTATTTCGGTCGCGATGTTGGACGAACCCGCCAAATCTTGGTTAATTCATCAAGTTCGATTTCAAAGGTAGAGACTGCGCCAATTGGTGCGGCTTCGACCTGCCAGATAGATCGACCGGAATCATTAATCAAATTATTGATTAGATCGGATTCATGATTTATGCCATCGCTGATTCGATTCCACCAACCACCTGATTCAGACCAACGAGAATTGATTGCGTAAACATGAAACCGTTTGCCAAGATAAATAAATTCAGATGGATCTAAGCCAGCCATAATTACTCGATCGCTATTATTTTGTGCAGCGTTTTGTGATTTAGGTGGTTGTTTTATTGATTCGAACATATGTTCGAAAGATACTGATTCCGGCTGACAACCGTCAACCAGGCGGTATTTAGTGCTTAAGACACGCCATTTTGATTTAGTTGAATTTTCAACCAAACCCGCCTAACCTAATAGGTAAATAAGTTCACTTACTTAAAAATAAGTTGGTGAAATAAAAATAAGTAAACACAAGCAAAAAATAAAAAGGGGTATGAATGGACGCAGTACTAGTAATCGGACGCATTCTATTTGCGCTGATTTTCATCAATTCCGGAATCGCACACTTCACCAAGAACGCCGGAATGACTCAATATGCGCAATACAAGAAAGTTCCGATGGCTCGCGCATCGGTATATATAAGTGGATTGATGATTCTGCTCGGTGGCTTGTACATCGTGCTTGGTTTCTACGCCGATCTTGGTGCGCTATTAATCGCAATCTTCCTGATTCCTACCGCATTTTTAATGCACAACTTCTGGAAGGAAAGCGATGCGACTGCTAAACAGAACGAAACCATTGCTTTCTTCAAAGATCTTGCATTAGCTGGCGCCGCTTTAATTATTTTTGCGGTACTTCACGCTGGTGCAAACTTTGGTCCAAACGTTGGCACATTATTGTTCTTCAAGAATTAATAATTTATCTAGACTCTAGATAGTTAAAATTCGCCCTCGAGAAATCGGGGGCGATTTTTTTTGGTTTTATTTAGTAAGTTAATCTCATGACTCTTTCGACTGTTGCCCTAGCACTCGTCAGTGGCGCATTCATCGGATCAGTTTTGGGTTTAGTCGGAGCCGGTGGTGCCATGGTCTCGGTACCAATTTTTTTATACCTCTTTGATTTTGAACCAACCCAAGCCACTACCGCTGCTTTGGCCGTGGTCTTTGCCGCGGCTTTTTCTGGCTTGGTCCCAAAGTGGAAAATAAAAGATGTACTTCCCAAAGAAGCCTTAACGATTTGGGCTATTGGATTAATAACCAATATTGGTTTTTCACTTTACATCAATAAATTATCAAAAAATTTGGTTTTGATTGGTTTCTCACTGGTACTTGTTGTTGCTGGTCTATCAATGCTGATGTCGCCGGTAACTGAAAAATCTGAAAAACGTATGTCCAACTTTTCCTTAGTTCTTCTCTCGTTGGTAATTGGTTCATTGACTGGATTATTTGGAATCGGTGGTGGATTTTTGGCGATACCGATATTGGTTTTGTTTTATCACACCCCCCAAAACAAAGCGGCTGGTACCTCGCTTTTAATAATCACCCTGAATTGTGCCACCGCATTTTTAGCCAGAGCACATTCATGGAACGAAGTTGATTGGCAATATCCAATTCTGATTGCAATTGCTGCGGTTATAGTCGCACGATTTGCTGCCCACTTCGCGCCTAAATTGCCCAGTAAAGTTCTGAAAATCAGTTTCGCTTATCTTTTGTTTGCAATTGCGATATTTAACTTATGGCACACAATCTCAAAGTAATTTGCAGAATTTATTGAATGTAAAATAATTTTATGGAAGAAATTCACAATCATCCTGCGGTTTTGCGGGTAAAAGCACAAATGCTGAACCTACATATGACAGGTGAAATAAAAGCGCTCTCAGATTCAGCCCGCAGTGCAAAAGAGGCGGCGCAAGCACTTGGCATATTGGTTGGCCAAGTTGCCTCTTCTATTATTTTTGCCCTTCCCAATGAAGATCGCGCATTGCTAGTAATCACATCCGGAGCTCATCGGGTAGATACTGATTTAGTTGCAAAAAATTTGAATGTGGCCAAGTTATTGCGAGCTGACGCAGATTTTGTGCGGCGCCATTCTGGTTTTGCAATCGGTGGGGTTGCCCCAATCGGATGGCAGGCGGAACCCGGTTTAGCAGATCCAGT
>CALMJB010000022.1 GCA_937864205.1 uncultured Actinomycetes bacterium
GTGATTAATTTCTGCAAAACTAATAATTACAAATATATTTCACTTAATTTTGCTGCATTTAGGTCAGTAATTGAGCGGGCTGAAAAAATTAGCGCCGGTCCAATTTTAAGAAGTATTCGCGCCCTAATTCGAATAGCATCAGGTTGGTTTCAAGTCGAATCACTTTATAGATTCAATGCAAAGTTTAATCCGGAGTGGAATGCGCGGTATTTGCTCTATCCAAGTATTGGGGAATTTAGTCAGGTAGTTTGGGCGATTCTGCGAGCTGAGAAATTTATTGCAGGTTTTGGTTCGAGAAGAAAATTACCGAAGCGCTCCGAGTAAATAATTTTTGAGTTCTGCAGCAGGTTTACCTTGTCCGGCATGTTGACCATTGAAGCTGGTAGAGCCATCTTTGCCGCAGATTGCTTTAATAACTGAAGCTCCACCCGGATGGAGATTTATCCAATTTGTCAGATCGTAAACATTTCCATCAATAGCGCTCCAGCAGCTTGAAGTTGAAGCGTGTTTGGCAACTTCGGCCAGCGTATAACTTTTTGCATTTGATGACTTAGATGTGGCGGAAGTTTTTGATGGTGATGGACTAGGCATCGCACTTGATTGATTTGTAGATGGTGATTTATTTTTCCAAACCGCTTCCGCCCCAGAATGTCCGGTTAAAAAAGTTAAGCCCAGCACCAAGAGACTAATCACGGCGGTTAAATATCCCAGCGCATTTGGCTTTATTGATGGTTTTGTTTTAGCCACTCGATACCAAATCAAACTTAAGAAAAATAAAATAATTGCGGCAGTCTGTAAGTAGCTTCCATAATTTGCATGTTTTTGGGGTAAACCAATTTGTTCCGCCAGTGCCTCACCGGTTTGTTTCGCAACAACAGTTGCACCAGTACCTATAAACAAACCAACAAGAGTGGCAAACCCATAATTTTTTCTAAAGCGAGGAATGAAAATAGCAATGAGCAACGCAAAGGCAGCTAGCGGAAGTAATACGACAGAAAAATGAACTACCAGTGGATGCAGCGGAAGACCACCCACGGTCGTCGGTATGAGATCCACGGCTAATTAAAACTCA
>CALMJB010000023.1 GCA_937864205.1 uncultured Actinomycetes bacterium
CACTCGCTGCGTAGCTGTCTAAATCTTTCTCGATCGACCGCAGTTGATAAGCCAATAGAACTTGCCGAGATTGTTGACGAACCATCGATTCCAATGATGAAACTAGCCCGAACCAACATTTGATTCTTGCTTATTGGTGATCCAAACAAATTGGAGCCTGATGTAATGGCCATTGCGAAAGTATCCCAATGCCGCAATATTTTCCGTATTTTTGGGCAATTCCGGCTTAACCACGGGTGTCAGTGGCGGCTTGTAATTTAAAGCCATGATCATTGACTGCGAACTTTGCGTAATGCGCGATAAAGCATGTGCAGATTGTGTTGTGCCAATAATTCTAAATATCAAACCTTCGCCAGGTAAGAATGCAGAGTTCACAACACAAGAACAAACTGCAATCAACGCCTTATCCGACCAGGGTGTAATTCCACCCTTGCGTTACGTTCAATAAACAAATAAACCGCTAGAAATCCCAAAATTCTCAGGTTCCCCACGGGGAACTTCCTGCGTAAAAGTTGAATGGTCAGTTAGGGGATAGATAGCCTTCCCAAATGCGATCAGTCATTCGATATTTTTTAATCGCATCATTAATTTGCGGATTAATTCCATCGACAATAAATAATGCATCAGCCGCACCTACTTTGATTGAAGTGCAGGCTCGAGTTATTGATCTGCAAGAACAAGCAGCTGCCGCCGCTGAAAATGCGCAAGAGGCAAAAGTTCAGTTAGCGATTTTGCAAAAAACTTTAAATTCGGTGCAGTCGCAAGCAACTGCGCAAAGTGCAAATGTTGAAGCGATGAAGAAAACAGTCGGTGCGATTGCCGCTGAGCAGTACAAAACTGGTGGAATAAGTGAAAGCTTAAATCTTTTATTTTCGGCAAATCCAACACTTTATCTTTCATCTGCTGGCGCCCTTGAAATCATCAACCGGCAACGCACCGAAAACTTGAAGAAATTTTCAACCGCATCACAAAGATTGACTGCAACATCTTTAACAGTTTCAGACAAATTGGCATTGGTCAAAGCGGCACAAGCCCGTTACACAACTCAATTGGCAAATGCCAACGCAAAATTGAAAGAGGCGGAAGCTTTGCTTGAACAATTGACGAAAGAAGAGCGCGACAAATTAAATCGAATCTTTAATGATGCCGAGGATGCCGATCAACAAAGATCACTGGGTGAAGCGTCGAAATATTCAACTGTAAATGGCAAAGCCGGAGTTGCAATTCGCTTTGCACTAAATCAAATTGGAGATAAATATGTGTTTGGCGCGGCCGGAATGGTTTATTGGGATTGTTCCGGTTTAACAATGCGCGCCTATGAAGCAGCCGGAATCTCGTTGCCACATTCCTCAGCAATGCAATATAAATATGGCAAACCGGTAGATCGACAAGATTTGCAACCGGGCGATTTAATTTTTTGGGGCAAACCGATTTCACATGTTGCGATGTACCTAGGTGGTGGGCGAATGGTGACCGCCCCTCGAACCGGAGCCCGGGTAAAGATTGATGATTTTGTTCTTAATTTAGGTAAGAAACCTTATATCGGCGCTCGCCGACTTTAATTTTCGCAAACCAAACGAATAATCTGCTTTAGTGAGCCAGAATTCCAGCAGTTCTTTCAACAATGATTTAACCCCTAATTCGACGATTCTGTTAATAACAAATGATTTTGGTCCACATGAAGGTGGAATCGAAAGTTTTATCCTTGGATTACTGCGCGGAATTAAAGATCGCACCGTAATAATTTTCACCTCGAATCATCCAGGTGCAAAAGAATTTGATCAAAAATTTTCTAATTTTTCAAATATTAAAATAGTCAGAGATAGATCCAAGATTTTGTTGCCAACATTTCGAATTGGCCTAAAAGCTCGCAGGTTAGTAAAGGAAAATAAAGTTGAAATAGTCTGGTTTGGCGCCGGCGCACCACTTGGGTTGCTGGCTAATTCTCTGCGTAAAGTGGGGGTCAAACGAATAATTGCGCTAACACATGGCCATGAATATTGGTGGGCAAAACTGCCAATTTTCAAGCAATTACTGCGCCGAATAATTAATTCATCCGATTTTGTTACCTGTCTAGGAGATTTCACTCAAACCCAAATATCAAAAGTGGTTGCCAATAACCGGAATTCAAATTCTAAAATATTGAAATTAGCGCCGGGAATCGATACCGAAATGTTTAAACCTGGTCAGAAAAATCAACAACTGCTAGATCGTTACGGTTTAAATCATCGCCCGGTGGTGGTTTCGGTAGGTCGACTTGTTCATCGAAAAGGTCAGGATAAATTGATTATGGCTTGGCCAAAGGTGTTAGCTCATTTTCCAAATGCAATTTTGCTTTTTATTGGCGATGGACCAATTAAGCAAATGTTGATTAATCTGGCAAAACAAGAACGGGTAATTAATAACGTGAGATTCGCGGGCAAAGTTGCGCATGACCAACTCACAGACCACATATTGCTCGGAGACATATTTGCCATGCCCGCACGAAATAGATTTTTAAATTTAGAGGTAGAGGGACTTGGAATCGTTTATCTTGAAGCCAGCGCTTGTGGCTTACCAGTAATAGTTGGAAATTCTGGCGGCGCAAGTGATGCCGTCATCGATAGTAAAACCGGTTACTTGGTAGATGGTAGCGATATTACAGATATTTCAAATCGAATCATTGAATTGTTAAAAAACCCTGAACTTGCCAAAGATTTTGGGAAAACCGGCAGAGATTGGGTAGTAAAAAATTGGCGCTGGCCAATTTGGCAAGCTAAATTCAATCAATTGCTTAATTAAGCAAAACTAAGGAATTCCCAACTTTCTAAAGTAGAAATTAATCTAATAAGTGATTTTCAATGGCAATACTTACCGCTTGCGCACGATCTTTAGCGGATAGTTTTCGATAGATACTGCCGAGGTGAGTTTTCACAGTTGGCTCTGACAAAAATAATAAACCGGCAATTTCTTTAGCGGTTAAACCGTGATTTAGATTTCGTAGAATCTCTCGTTCCCGCGGGGTGAGATCAAAATCTTTTTTCATTAATTTTTTAATTTTTCCGCGCAGGGCAAAACTAGATCTGCGGTTGCCGCAGTGTTCCACAACTTTTATCAGTGAATCTAGTGGTTCTGATTTCAAAACATAGCCATGTGCTCCAGCGGTTTTGGCTCGACGGAGCGTAACTTCATCATCATGCATTGTTAGAACTACAACTAAAACTGATTGCGCCTCTTTGTATTTAAGTAGTGCTAATCCATCTTCTGAACCTAAATTTATATCTAATATGATCAAATCTGGATGAGTTTGATTCATGATTGCGCGGGCTTCGCTGATTGACGTCGCCGAACCAACACATTCATGTTCGTGTTCATCTAAATAGGTGATTACACCGTGTCGAATCGCATCATGATCATCAATGACGACAATTCGCATTTTTTCCTAGAGGTTTTTACTTAATAAGAATTTTTTTGGGGAATTAAAGATTTCAAAGCGGTAATCTATTTTTTTCACTCGCTCAATGATTCCGTTGATGCCAATTGCTGGATAAATCTCAGTCTCTGCGCCATTATCTGTGAATTCGATGTCCGCATTTGAGAATCGAATAGTAATTTGAGTGCAAGTTGTATGTTTGACTGAGTTTGCGGTTAATTCCCGGATGATTCTAAACAACTCATAGTTATAGAAAACTTGACCAGAGATTTCAATTCTTATTTGTGTATTTGCCACCAAACTTTGCAATTGATTTTGCAGAATTTGTTCCGCCGGCAAGGTTTCATCACTACGTAACCGAAAAATGTCATTTCTTACCTGATCTAAAACTTCACTTAATCCTGCTCTGATGCCACGCAATTTGGCACGAGCGGAATTTTCAATATCTGACTGACTAATTACCTGATCGATTTGAAAACCCAGTGCGGCAAGATCTTGCGCCAAGCCATCATGAAGTTCGCGTGCTACTCGCACTCTTTCCGAGGCTACTGAACTTGATGCTTCACTCAAAGAGTTCGGCAATCTCCTTTGCAAATTGCTGTGAAACCACATGGCGCTTCACGGAAAGTTTTGCCGTTAATTGCCCACCAGCAATTGAAAAATCAGTTGGCAAAATCGTGAATTTGCGGATTGATTCAGCTCGACTTACCGCTTTGTTTGCTTCATCTACTGCAGTTTGAATTACCGCAATTAAATCTGGATCTTTAGTTAAATCAAGAATTGATGCACTTTCTTTCTTATTTGCCACTTGCCATGGCTTAATGGTTTCTGGATCAAGCGTGATCAACGCGGCAATAAACGGTTTGTTATCGCCGACCACCATGCACTGACTTACTAATGGATGTGAGCGCAAACGATCTTCCAGAACTGCCGGAGCGACATTCTTTCCACCAGATGTAACGATTAATTCTTTTTTGCGACCTACGATGTAAAGGAATCCATCAGAATCGATTCGGCCAAGGTCACCAGATCGGAAGTAACCATCGTTAGTGAACACCTCTTTATTTGCTGAATCATTTTGCCAATAGCCCTGCATGACGATTGGTCCTTTGATTAGGACTTCGCCATCATCGGCAATTTTTATGGTCGTTCCCGGAATTGGTTTTCCAACCGATCCAACTTTGTGTGCCTTTGTTAAATTCAAAGTTGCACCTGCGGTTGTTTCAGTTAATCCATAACCTTCTAGTACGCGAATTCCCGCGCCACGATAAAAATGTCCGAGCCGCTCACCAAGTGGTGCACCACCGGAAATTGCCGCTTCGACTCGGCCGCCGAGCACCGCTCGCAGTTTTGCAAAGACCAAACGATCAAATAACAAATGCTTAAATTTCAAACCGATTGAGATTTTTCC
>CALMJB010000024.1 GCA_937864205.1 uncultured Actinomycetes bacterium
ACGCAAGACAAACTAAAGTTTTGCCATGTTGTTTGGAAGAACTCAAACTTGGTTGATTGTCGGTTTAGGTAATCCCGGCACAAAATACCAAAACACCAGACATAACATCGGCCAGATAGCACTTGATGCTTTAGCAGGTGATGGAAAATTTGAAAAACATAAATCTGGAATGTTGGTTTGCAGCAAAAAATTATCAGATAAGAAATTACTGCTGGCAAAATCGACTGGCTTTATGAATGAAACGGGTAATCCAGCTTCAGCGCTGGCAAAATTTTTCAAAGTTTTACCAGAAAATGTGATTGTTGTTCACGATGAATTAGATCTACCGTTTGGCAAATTAAGAATAAAACTTGGTGGATCAGATAATGGGCACAACGGACTTAAATCAATGACCACCCACTTTGGTGCCGATTATTATCGAGTTCGTTTAGGCATCGGCCGGCCGACAAACAAGATGAATCCGGCTGATTTTGTGCTACAAAAATTCACAACCGCAGAAAATAAGTTATTAATAGATTTTTCAATAACCGCTGCGCAAGCAATTGAAACTTTGATTTTAGATGGGTTAGCCAAAGCGCAAACCAATTTCAACGACTAGGAATCAACCGGTATTTCGCAAACCTGCTGCCACACCGTTTATAGTCAAAAGTAATGCTCTAATCAATGCTGGATCGGAATTGGTTGCCGAATCTGAGCGGACTTTTTTAAGTAGGGAAACCTGTAATGAATGTAGCGGTGCTAAATAGGTTTCTCTCACCTGCAGGGTGCGCGCCAGAATCGGTTGCTGATCAAGGATTTTCTTGGACTTAGTGAGTTTTAGTAACTCTTCGACCGTTAATTCATATTCTGTGCGAATTTTTTCGAAAATATACTGCAATTTTGGATCAACTAATGAGGAAACATAATTAGCCGCAGTCTCTAAATCAGTCTTAGCAACTGTCATTTCGACATTAGAGATAAATGTCTTAAAAAAATGCCATTCACCTACCATCTGGCGCAACATCTTTAAATGTCCGGCGGCGCGGGCTGCTTTCAAGCCCGAGCCAACGCCGTACCAACCAGGAATGATTTGGCGTGACTGCGTCCAACCAAATACCCAAGGAATTGCCCGCAAACTTTCAATACCTTTTACTTCACCGGGACGATTGCTTGGTCTGGATCCGAGAAATAGATTTCCCAACTGTTCAACCGGAGTAGATTGATAAAAATAATCAGGCAGATTTGGATCTCTTAATAATTCCCGATAACTAGCAAAAGCGTGTTCAGAAATTAAATCCATCGTGTTGCTCCAAGAGTTCAAATCTGATTCGCTCTGTCTTGGTTTGCGATTTAATACAGTTGCTTCAATTGCTCCGGCTAAAGTTAATTCCAAGTTTTCGCGGGCTAGCGCTGCTAGACCATATTTATCTGAAATAACTTCACCCTGTTCCGTCATTTTAATTTGACCATCAACAGTGCCATAAGGCAGAGCGATTAATGCGTCATATGTTGGTCCACCACCTCGACCGACGGAACCACCGCGTCCGTGGAAAATTCTTAATTTAATTCCGTGACGTTTTGCAACATCTCTTAAAACTCTTTGTGCCTTGTGAATTTGCCATTGGCTCGTGGTAATTCCGGCATCTTTATTTGAATCGGAGTAACCCAGCATTACTTCTTGAATCTCTCCTCGAGCTTTGACAATCTTTCGGTAAATCGGATTAGTTAACATCGTTTCTAAAATATCGGCGGCACTTTCTAATTCGGCTGTTGTTTCAAGCAATGGCGCAAATCCAATAGCAGCAGTAACAGAGTTGTTGACCTCATCATTTTTTACTAGTCCGGCAACTTGGGCTATTGCAACCGCTGCAAATACATCATTTGCCGATCTGGTCATCGAAATTATGTAAGTTTCAATTACTTCTGGCCCAAATCTTTCAATTAACTCAGCGATTGCCTGGAAACTTTGCCAGGTTCGCTGAGCCACGTCATCAAAGGAATTTACGTTAATTTCATTAAATTTCAGCGGTTTACCTAATAACGAAGGCAAATCTTCCGGAGAGTAATTTGATTTCATTTGGCTTAGTAGATGCTGGTGCGCTTTGGCATGTTCGCGCACATCCATAATTGCATGGGTTAAACCAAAGGCTTTTACAGTTCTAATCAATTTTGCCAATTGGCCATTTGCGACTAATTGACCTTGATTAGCCGATAAAGATTTGGTCATTAGCATTAAATCTGCCAATAGTTCTTGCGTCGATTGATAATCGCGACCAGGTTCATGTGCCTTGTTTTCCGCATGTCGTCTTTGAGTTAGCAACAATTTATGACGAATAGCTGTTGCTTTCAATCGGTACGGCTCTTCTGCATTAATTCTTCGAAAGCGGGCTTCTATTTCTGGCAGTAATTCTAAATCTTTCTCAACTGACTTAATTAATTCATCTGAGACATGTACTAATCGAGTGGAAACAGAAAGTGATTGTCGCAATTCATCTAAAGCGCGCAAGAAAACTCGAATGAAATGTCCAGTTTGTAGTACCACTGCAGATTTAGTCACTTCAGCGGTGACATTTGGATTGCCATCGCGATCGCCACCAATCCAAGTTCCAAATCGAAGCGGACGCCATTTGCTATCGGCTGAAAAACCCACTTTTGCGAGCTGATTCTCAAATTCGGTTAAAACTTCTGGCACCGCTCCGGTAAACAAATCATCTAAGTAATAAAGTGCATTCACCGCTTCATCAAGTGGTTCTGGTTGACCAAGTCTTAATTCATCGGTTTGCCAAAGTAAATCAATCGTTTCAGCAAGTTGTGCCAGATTTTCCGTGGCCAATTCGTCAGTTTTATTATTAGTTGCAATTAAATCTCCGATCTTGGTGAGTTTTGATAGCACCGATCGACGAGCTGCTTCAGTTGGGTGTGCGGTAAAAACTGGACGGATTGAAATCTGTGCCAACCATTCATGCAATTCCGAATCACTAAATTGATTTTTAGCTCTGGCTTTTTCTAGCTTGAGAACCGCTTGCGACAACCAACTGCCAGATGACGCTTCCTGCTCTTGCAGAATTTGTGCCCGGTGAACTTGCTCTGCGATATTTGCAAGGTTGAAATATGTATTGAAGGCGCGGACTAATTGAATAATCTGATCTGATGGTAGTGCTGCAAGTTTATTTTGAATTTTTTGTTTTGAATTTTGGTTTTCGCGAATTCCTAATCGAACCGTTTCTACTAATTCAAATAATTCCTGCCCCGCCTGGCGTTTGAGAGTTTGACCCAATAATTCGCCCAGTTGTCGGACATTACGGCGTAGGTCGTTATCGGTGGTCGGCACTGAGTAATCATTCCATTAAGCAATAGATTCTTACTGGTGGTAAATCTGGCGGTAAAATTGCACCGCAAGTTTCACCCCCCTCTTTATAAGAGCGGGGGTTTTAGGCGTTTTCTAGAGATGTGATTTGCAGACATATCTAGATCACTTAGATCAACTAGCAGCGAATTTAGTAAAAGCTGAAGGCATTAAAACGGATTGGATAAAAGAAAAACCAAATGAAATCAAGCCATGAGATTGAGAAGTTAATACAGACTATTCAATCTGATCTATCACAGAAAATTCAAACCGCTAAAGCTTTTAGTGGTTTGAAAAATAAAAGTTATAAAGAGATTGAAACTCTAATTGCTTCAGATTTCTTGCACCCATTTCTTATAAATTTCTTTAAAACTGAAGTTAGTAATCAAGATTTTCTTACCATAGTAGTTGCAAATACAAATCTTGCTTACGATTTACAAAAAGTTTTAAGTTGTTTTTATGATCCGCAAGAGGTGAGTATTTTCCCGAGTTGGGAAACGTTGCCACACGAACGTTTAAGTCCAAAGCCAGACACAGTGACGGCCAGACTTAAAGTGTTAGATCAAATTACAACGGGCAGAATTAAAATTCTTATCACAACTGTCCGAGCCTTGATTTCACCGATTCTTCACACTGATAAATCAATTCCGAAAATTCAAATCTCAATTAATCAACAAATAGAGCGAAAAGAATTGATTTCTAGACTCATTGAATTTGGGTTTGAACGAACTGATTTAGTAGAACACCGGGGCGAGTTCGCGGTACGCGGTGGAATCATAGATATTTTTCCAGCTGATCAAGTGTCGCCACTGCGCATCGATTTTTTTGATGACTTAGTGGAAGAGATGCGTTTTTTTGAAATAGCCAATCAACGGACTAGTGCAAATCAATTAGATGAAATTCAGATATATCCAATTCGAGAAATGTTGTTACAAAGCGGAGAGTACTTTGAAGGAATCGAAGCATTCGCCAGTTTAGTTTTAGAAAAATGTCACAATTTGATTGATTTCTTACCGAAAAAATCATTGTTATTAGAGATAGATAAACCAAGATTGCAATCTAGAGCTCTGGAGTTGATTCAAACAGATCAAGAGTTTGCCCAAGCAAAGTGGAGCAATTTGGCTTGGGTTGAGAATTTATCTGATCACAGTGAATTAGGTAATTTCAGATCGGCAGCAAAATTGCCAGCTAAAAAACAATTTGGATATTCAACTTTGAGTGATATATATAAGTCTGCGCATAAATCTGAGTTGCAAATTTGCCAATTGAATGAATTTGCTCAGACTGATGATGAAATCACGATAAATGATTATGAAGCGTCGCCTAGTTATAGCGGCGATATTCCAAAGTTTTTCAAAGATTTATCTGCGCAAAAGGATTTAAGGGTGATTATTTCTAGTGCAAATGTCGGCAATACAAAGCGACTCGTTGAGTTAATGGCAGAGGCAGAGATAAAGGTGAGCCCTTTAATTTCTGTGATCGATTCCCAATTACAAAAAGGATTCATTAACCGAAAATTGGGAATTTGGTTAGTTACTCAATTTGAAATTTTTGGGCAGAGCGAAAGTGATCAATCACTGGCCCGCGTTCCCAGTCGGAGAAAGAAGAGTATTGATCCAATCTCGCTACACACCGGAGATTTCATTGTTCATGAACAACATGGCATCGGTCGATTTATGGAGTTAACAACTAGAGATTTTGGAAAGTATCGACGGGAGTATTTAGTGCTTGAATATGCCGCGCCTCGCCGGGGATTACCGGCAGATCGAATTTTTGTTCCGACCGACTCGCTAGATCAGTTGTCAAAGTATGTTGGGGCCGATCAGCCACCACTAAATCGAATCGGTGGTTCCGATTGGCAAAATACCAAACGTAAAGCCAAAAAAGCGGTGCGGGAGATAGCCGCAGATTTAATTCGACTTTATGCCGCGCGCATTAATTCGCCCGGCTTTGCATTTTCACCAGATACGGATTGGCAAAATGAATTAGAGAACTCATTTGCTTATGTCGAAACTATTGATCAACTTTCGACAATTAATGAGGTCAAAGCCGATATGGAAAAAGCCATTCCTATGGATCGAATTATTTGTGGAGATGTTGGTTACGGTAAGACTGAGATTGCGGTACGAGCCGCATTTAAAGCGGTTCAAGATGGAAAACAGGTTGCGGTTTTAGTTCCTACCACTCTTTTAGTGCAGCAACATATTCAAACATTTACAACTAGATTTTCTGGTTTTCCAGTTCGAGTGGTTGGTTTATCTAGATTTAATTCCGAAGCGAAAAATCAAGAAATTTTGCAGCAGCTAGAGATTGGTTTAATAGATGTGGTGATTGGAACTCATCGTTTGCTATCTAAAGATGTGAAATTTAAAGATCTTGGATTACTAATCGTTGATGAGGAGCAACGGTTTGGAGTTGAGCACAAAGAGGAGCTAAAGAAAGCCAGAACAAATGTAGATGTATTGGCAATGTCGGCAACTCCGATTCCACGCACATTAGAAATGGCGGTGACGGGAATTCGGGAAATGTCACATATAACAACTCCACCTGAGGATCGACATCCAGTTCTCACTTTTGTGGGCGAATATGACGAAGCACAGATTAAAGCTGCTATTCATCGTGAACTTTTACGAGACGGTCAAATATTTTATGTTCATAATCGGGTCGAAAGTATTGATGCAGTTGCAGAACGATTGAAAAAACTGGTGCCTAATGTTCGAATCGCAGTTGCACATGGACAATTACCCGAGCGGGTTTTAGAACAAGTTGTGATTGGATTTTGGAATAGAGAATTTGATTTATTGTTATGCACCACAATTGTAGAAAGCGGAATCGATATTCCGAATGCAAATACTTTAATCGTTGATAACGCAGATAAATTTGGATTAGCGCAATTACATCAATTGCGGGGTCGTGTCGGAAGAAGTCGAGAACGTGCGTATGCATATTTTCTTTATCCAGCCGACAAACCTCTAACTGAATTAGCGCATGATCGATTGAAAACAATTGCCACAAATACTGACCTAGGTGCAGGTATGCAGGTAGCCTTAAAAGATTTAGAAATTCGCGGTGCCGGAAACTTGTTAGGTGGCGAGCAGTCGGGCCACATTGCGCAGGTGGGCTTTGATCTTTACATGAAGATGGTTTCCGAAGCGGTCAGTGATTTCAAATTAGAGTATTTGAAAGGTTTTGGTGCAAATCGAAGTAAGAAATCATTACCAGATCAAATGGAAGATCAAAATGCAGAATGTAGATTAGAACTTCCCGTTAATGCCAACATTCCAGAAATTTATATTGAATCTCAAAGATTAAGGCTTGATGTTTATCGACGGTTAGCTGCCGCTAGAGATGATGCAGAACTTGAAAGTATCTCTGAAGAATTGCAAGATCGGTTTGGCCAATTACCAGCTAACTTAAACCTACTTTTATTGGCCTGCAAAATAAAAAATTTAGCAAGGAAAATTGGAATCAAAGAGATCTTATGGAGTAATGGAAAATTACGAATCTCACCTATTGATCTGGTAGCTGTGCCCGAAGATTTAGTGCGAAAGTATCCAAATTTGAATTACAAGCCGGCTACTAGATTATTAGTGATTCCTTACACTACT
>CALMJB010000025.1 GCA_937864205.1 uncultured Actinomycetes bacterium
GTGGTCACGTGATTCGCGATCAAATTCGCGGAGTTTATGGATACGCTGGCTAGCCGAAAGAATCCAAATTAAGCGAAATGAATCCAAAAGAAACTAAGAGAATCAATTAAACAGGAGATAAGAAATTGCGCGCTAAATTCGTATTAAGTGAGGTTGGTATTGGCTTGCGCCGAAATGCCACCATGACTTTTGCCGTGATGATTACCGTGGCGATTTCGCTAACACTTCTTGGAATCGGCTTGTTGGCAAATTCACAAGTGCGGGTAATGAAAGATTATTGGTATGACAAAATCGAAGTCTCTATTTTTCTATGCGGTTCGCTTTCTGATTCGGCTAACTGCAGTAAGGGCGTAATCACATCTGATCAAAAAGCGCAGATTCAAAAAGATTTAAATGCCCTGCCGGTCGTAGAAAAGGTTTACTACGAATCACAACAAGAAGCATTAGCAAGATTTAAAGAAAGATTTAAAAACTCGGCAATTTCTCAAAATGTAACGGCCGATCAATTGCCAGAATCATTTCGAGTCAAATTAAAAGATCCAACTAAATTTGCGGTAATTGATAGTGCGTTTAGCGGTCGACCAGGTGTAGATATTGTTCAAGATCAACGAGCAATTTTGGATAAATTCTTTAAGTTGCTTTCGGTGTTACGAAATGGTGCCTTAGCTATCGGATTAGCTTCTGTATTGACTGCTTCTTTATTGATTAGCAATACATTAAGAATCGCGGCATTTAATCGCAGGCGCGAAACCGGTGTTATGAAATTAGTTGGCGCGTCATCATTTTCAATTCAGCTACCGTTTTTGTTAGAGGGAATCTTCTCTGCTTTTGTTGGATGGATATTTGCGACGGGATTTTTGGCAGTATTCAAAGTTGCGGTTGAATCAAAGGTTGAACCTTTACTTACCTTCACTCAGTTTTTTGGCTGGAAGGAAGTTTGGCAGGCATCTTTCTGGCTATTTGTCACCGGAATTCTTGTATCTTCAATTGCATCACTTTTAACGCTGCGCCGTTACTTAAAGGTTTAAGTAAATACTTTTTAAACATTAAGGAGCGTTATGGCTAAGGAGAGCGGCAAGAAAATAATCGCTCAAAACAAAACCGCTCGCCATGATTACTTCATTGAAGATGTTTATGAGTGTGGGTTAGTTTTAACTGGAACTGAAGTTAAATCTTTGCGGGCCGGTAGGGCGACTTTAACCGATGGATATGCAAACTCTAAAGATGGTGAATTATGGCTATCTGGAATTCACATTCCAGAGTACAACGAGGGAAGTTGGACCAATCATCCACCAAGACGAGATCGCAAATTACTTTTACATAAAAAAGAAATCGAAAAACTGTCAGACATACTTAAACAAGGTGGCCTCACAATTGTGCCGCTTTCACTTTATTTCAAAGATGGCAAAGCCAAGGTAGAAATTGCAGTTGCCAAGGGCAAGAAAGCACATGACAAGCGAAATACATTGAAGGAAAAAGAGGCATCTAGAGAAGTAGATCGCGAAATTTCTCGACGCATATCAGGTAAATCTACAAAGTCGGGCGGTCGAGTTGGTCGGGCGATGGGAGCAAAGAAAAGTTCTGGCACCAAACTCTCTGGTAAATCAGCCCGGTACGCAGACTACGAGTAGCAAATCTATTTTCTGGAAAATCAGCCCGATACGCAGACTACGAGTAGCAAATCTATTTTCTGGAAAATCAGCCCGATACGCTGATTACAAATAGTTAATTTTCCTTTATATAAATTCTGATTTATAATTGTGCTCTGCGGTTTCCTGCGAAAAGAAGCAGTTGATAGAAGTCAAAACCGCCGCCTCTTTATATAAAACTAATTCAAATTTATATAAAACCTCTACAAAAAAACTTAATAGCTACTTTTGGGGGTGATCGGATTCGACTCTAGTCACCATTCCAGGGGAAGCGGGCCGAGAAAGCTGTGATGATCTCGCAAACCACACACAGAAAAATATAAGCGCCAGTAATACTGCCGCTGATTATCAACTAGCTGCCTAAGCTAGCTCTGATATCCGTTAACCCGAGTTTGCTCTCGCCTCGGGACCTAACGTCGCTAGGGAGCTTGCTCAATATCGTGTTATGGAGATATCTGGGGACTTAATCTGTAACTGAGCCTGTCAGCAATTTGTGCAGAAAAATGTTGGGGCTGAGAAAACGATAATTGCACTACGCCCGTAGAAGTCCTGGTTTGATGCTAAAGGACCCGGGTTCAATTCCCGGCACCTCCACTTTAATTAGTTAATTGGCACCTGTTAAATTATTTAAATGTCATCTGTTAATTTTCTAGAAATATTAATTAATTTTTTTAGGCAACTTCATCGATACGTCTAGCCGGAACAAAATACTCTTTTCCAAGCGGAGAGATCCATTTGCATGATCCATCGGCATTGCTGGTTAATTTCCATCCACCATGCGTCTTAAGCAAATGGTGCCTGCGACACAACACACCTAAGTTTTGTGCAGAGGTGTGACCACCATCTTCCCAAGCTTGCGCATGATCAATATCTGCTCGATGGGCAGGTTGCCTACAACCTGGGAATCGACAGGTGCGATCTCGGGCAATTAAAAAATCAATTAATGCTTGGGGAGGTTCATAACTTTCTCTTCCGAAATCTAATAAATTGCCGGTAACTGGATCGGTAATAAACCTGCGCCACTTTGCATCACGAGCTAATTCCCGTGCGATGCTGGCTGGAATAGCACCGTAACCAGCTAATTGACCAGGATTATTTTGTAGACCAATCAAAGTTGGAAGATCGAGGGTTAAATTCAAAGTTACGGGACGGCGATGGGTTTTATTTTCTGAAACTGTTGAGTTTAAGAACTGGCTGGCAAGTTTTGTTAGCGCATCAGCACGTTTCATATCAATAGTGCGAATATCACTTTCAATATTTGTATTTTTACTTTTTTCATCAGCATTCTCAAAATCTGTTCGGGCAATTTTTTCTATAGCCATAAAGACAGTTTGGGCATCCACCGCAGGTAATAAGGCAAGAATCGTGCTCATTCCATCAGATTGAGGATAGATCTCAACTTTCCTGGTTTCAAATGCTTTGTTAACCACCTCTTCAAACTCTTGCGGAGCTAATTTGGCGATTGTTGATCTGACTTTATTGGCTACTTGTGCAGGTGTATGAAATTCAGCATGAGCAATCGCAGCTTTTTCTATTTCAATAATTTTTTCAGGGTCAATCCCTTGGCGAATAACTTGTTCAACCTCTCGTGCTATTACATTTGCATGCGCGGCCGATATTTCTCCGGCACCAAGTGCCGCGGTTACATTTGGTAAATGTTGATTCAATGTGCGCGCAACATCAATCTTGATTTGAGCAGTGCCCGCAGATAGACGTAATGCCGTAGCTACCTCTTCACGTTCAAAATCATCGACTCCGGAAAAAAGATTTTCACTTTCGGTTGGCTCATCACCGGCAACTGCGATTATTGCCTTTTGAAGGTGCGCCTGTAGCCAACCAGACTGCTTTTCTAAAGCCGCTAAATAATCAATTCGCCGTGGTCGAGATAACTTGAAAGGGTCGATTTCTATTAACTTTGTTAAAACTTCAATACTGGCTGGAGCATTTAATAGATCAATTATGAAATTTTCTTCATCAGGAGCGACCAGTGGCACATTCGAATTGATCATGGCTGAATAATTCAATTAGTCACTGACAGAAATGTATGAAATTTAAGATTTAAAAAATTGCTTGTGGAAAAAGTAGAGCTGTGGAAAAGTTTTACAAACCCTTAAGCGCACTAACTACTTTAGTTAGCGATTCCTTGGCATCGCCAAACAAAAGCGTGGTTTTAGTGTCATAGAGAAGTTCATTCTCGATTCCGGCAAAGCCTGGGCGCATCGATCGCTTCAAGAAAATCACATTTGCCGCCAAACCAACATCTAATATCGGCATTCCATAAATCGGACTTCCCGGAGAAGTTTTCGCCGCCGGATTCACCACATCATTTGCACCAACAATTAACACCACATCAGTTTGTGGAAAGGTCGGATTAATTTCATCCATCTCAACCAATTGTTCATATGGAACATTTGCTTCAGCTAACAAAACATTCATGTGCCCAGGCATGCGACCGGCAACAGGATGAATTCCGTATGCAACATCAATGCCCTTTGCAGTTAATAAATCTGCTAATTCGCGCACTGTGTGTTGTGCCTGCGCTACCGCTAATCCAAATCCCGGAACAATCGCCACCCGTTGCGCGTAATTGAGCAAAATTGCCACATCATCAGCACTGCCCGATTTAACTGGTCGAGATTCACCTGAATCATTTGCGGATTGCGCCTTCGCAGTAAATGCGCCAAACAATGTTCCAAAGAGAGATCGGCCCATTGCCTTTGCCATCAAACGAGTCAAAATTGTTCCGCTTGCACCAACCAATGTTCCGGCAACAATTAACAACGTGGTTTGTAAAACGTAACCACTTGCGGCAACGGTCAAACCGGTAAATGCATTTAATAGTGAAATAACAATTGGAACATCGGCGCCGCCAACTGGCAGCACGAACAAGATTCCAAATAGCAGTGAAAGTAATGCATTAATTAAGAGCGGAGTACTGCCACCGTTTGCGACGACGAATCCACCAGAGATTAAAACTCCGGCCAAAGTGAGTGCAATTACTGCTCGGCCAAACGGAAATACAACTGGACGAGTAGTCATCAATTCTTGTAGCTTCAAAAAGGTTACGACCGAACCAGAAAAAGAAACACAGCCAACGATTACGGTGAATATTGTTGCGATTACTTCGGCGGTAGTGGCTTTGTCACCCAGTTTTAAATATTCGACGATTGCAACTAGGGCAGCGGCGCCACCGCCAACACCATTAAAAAGTGCAACTAATTGCGGCATTTGCGTCATTTGAACTCGACGGGCCGCAATTGTTCCGACTAAAAGTCCAAAAGTGATTGCTGCCAAAATAATTGGTAAATGATTGAGCGCGCGGCCATCGTTGGCGTAGAAGAACACGATCACCGTTGCAAGAGTTGCGCCGACTGCGCCAATTAAATTTCCGCGCCGGGCTGATTTTGGCGAAGACAAACCTTTCAGCGCCAACACAAAGCAGACCGCGGCTAATAGTCCGAGCAAGTCGTAGATGTCGCGATTCATTATTTTTTATCTTCGCTATCAGTATTACGTTTCTTACCTTTGAACATTTCTAACATTCGATCGGTAACTACAAATCCGCCGACCATATTTATAGTTGCTAAAACAATGGCGATTATTGCTAGAACTAATTCCAAGGTTGTCGATGCGTGATCTGCCACAATGATTGCACCCACCAAAATCACACCGTGAATCGCATTTGCGCCACTCATAAGCGGAGTATGCAAAGTGGTAGAAACCTTTGAAACCACTTCAAAACCAACGAAGACTGCCAATATAAAAATTGATAACAGCGCTAAGGAATTACTCATCTGCGTTTTCCTTCATGTGTAATCGTTGCGGCCGAAATAATTTCATCGGAAAAATCTGGTGCGATATTTCCAGTTGGTTTTCCGTTTTCGGTTTTGCTCATCAATAACAATAAATTAACAACGTTTCTAGCAAATAATTGCGAAGCGTGAAATGGCAATTGACTTGGCACATCTTTTGCGCCCCAAATAATCACACCATTTTTATTAGTAAATGTTTCACCCGCTTTACTGCCCGCTACGTTTCCACCAGTTTCGGCCGCTAAATCAACCACGACTGAACCAGATTTCATTTGGGAAACCATTTGTTCCGTAACAAGTTGTGGCGCGGTTCGACCGGGAAGCGCCGCGGTAGTAATAAGCACATCGGCTGCGGCAATATATGGAGTCAAAAGTTCTTGTTGTTTGCGGGCGCGATCTTCACTCATTTCGCGAGCGTAACCACCACTGCCTTCTAATGCTTCTAGATCTAAAGTTATGAACTTTGCTCCCATAGATTTAACTTCATCTGCTGATGCTGGCCGAACATCGTATGCACTAACTACCGCTCCTAATCTCTTGGCGGTGGCAATTGCTTGTAAACCGGCGACGCCTGCGCCAAGTACAACCACATTCGCTGGAGTAATCGTGCCGGCTGCGGTCATAAGCAGTGGAAAAAATTTTGGTGCTAATTCTGCGGCGACTAAAGCTGCCCGATAACCGGCACATAATGCTTGCGAGGTAAGCGCATCCATCGATTGCGCCCTGGAGATTCGCGGTACTAATTCCAAAGAAATCGCGGTAACGCCAGCTTTTTCAAATGCGCTAATTTCAGCTTGAGCAGAATTCGGCGCCAAAAATGAGATGGTAATTGCACCCGGTTTTAATTTTGAGATGAGATTTACCGGAAGAGTTTGCACAGAAAGCACCACATCGGCATTTGCTAAATCAGAATCAATATTGCCATTTATTTTTGCGCCAGCAGTTACATATTGCTCATCGGTAAATGTGGCAGAACTTCCGGCGCCAGATTGAATAATTACTTGTAAGCCAGCTTTAGTTAATTTTGAGATTACATCTGGAACTAAGGCAACCCGCTTTTCACCAGCGGCAACCTCTTTTGGTACAACGACCAGCATTTAATCCCTCGTCTGAATCATAAATTTAAATTAAGTCTTTTTAACTTTAATTTCCCGCTAATTCACCACGGGTTAAGTGATATAGCAAAGCCTGAATTGTAGTTCGGCGATGAAATGCCTGTCGCCAGATTACAGATTGTTTACCATCAATTACCGATTCGGTTACCTCTTCACCACGATGTGCGGGCAGACAGTGCATGAAAATGGCATCAGGCGCGGCAGATTTCATTAACTTTTCGGTAACTGAAAAAACAGAGAGCGCTTTCATTTTTTCATTGCGATCAGATTCGGCATCGCCCATCGACATCCAAACATCTGTATAAAGTACCGAAGCATCTTTGGCCGCCAATTCTGGATCATTTAAAGTCTCAATTTTTGCGCCAGATTTTTTTGCAATTGAATTTGCTTTTTCAATAACCGATTGTGCAATTGCAAATTTGCCAGGAGGAGTCGCGGTAACAACATTGGCTCCCATAATTGCGCCCATAAGTAGCCACGCATTTGCCACATTGTTTCCATCACCTAAATAGACAAACTTTCGGCCAGAAATATCTGTGCCAAATACCTCTCTGATTGTTACCCAATCTGCTAATACTTGAGTTGGATGATCATCATTAGTTAATGCATTAATAACTGGAATCGATGAGTATTTTCCGAGCTCATCAACCTCTGCCTGCTGATATGTGCGAACAATTAGCGCGCTGCAAAATCCAGAAATTATTCGAGCGGTATCAGAAATTGTTTCACCGCGACCAATTTGTAAATCATTTTCACGCAGAAATATCGGCGAACCACCTAAATGTGCCACCGCGGTCTCAGAAGCTAATCGGGTTCTGGTTGATTGTTTGGTCATGTAAATCGCGACGGTGCGATTTGCCAGTTCATGTTTATCGCGTAATGGATTGTTTGCATATTCCAATGCGGTTTGGATTATCAACTCGCAATCTGATTTGGATAGATCTGAAGTACGCAACAGATCTTTGAGCGGTTGATTCATTGGTAAAGGATACGGGAAGGCGAGTTTTCCCATAATTTTAAGTTGTGTGAGTTAATCTAATTAACCTAATTATGGTGAAGCGCTGACCGCCGACCCAACAAATAAAACAGATTAGTCAATTGAATTTATAAGGAAACTTGGACAACTAGTGAAATCTTGGCAGAACCGGAAATACCAAAGATTCATAAGTTTGTGCTTAAGTTTTTTAATCGCGGTCACAAGTGATTTAACAAGTACCACTGGTGCAAATGCAGATAATCCGCCCCGAAAAATTCTCTCTGGCTGGTTGCCTTACTATTCAATGTCACGAAACATTCAGACGATAAATGAGAATCAGGATTTAATTCGGGAATTTTCACCGTTTTGGTATCGCCTTGACGCTGGAATAAAAATCACTGACATGTACACACCGGGAAATCCCAGTGTGCCAATTGAACAAGTTCTAAATAATTTACGAGCGCAGAAATACATTTTGCTACCCACAATCGCAGATAACATTAATAACGCTGCGCTCTCAACTTTATTGGCAAATCCGACAGATCGCGCAACTTTAATTGCAAATATTCGCGCTTTGATTACTAAATATAATTACGACGGAATCGATATAGATTTTGAATCATTTATATGTGCTGGCTGTCGAGCGACTTGGCCTAATACTCAGCCAAACTGGATTAAATTCATTCAAGAACTTGGTGCTGCCTTAAAAGCTGATGGCAAATTGCTATCTGTAACTTCACCACTTGATTTTGCCCCAGATACAAAAAGAGCGGGCAACACCATTTATTCATGGGCTCAGATTGCCAATTCAATTGATCGGCTGCGCATCATGGCTTATGACTACACATTATTAGATGCGCAAGGAAATTATTTACCCGGACCAATTGGTCCAATTCAATGGACCGAAGATGCCGTTAAGTGGGCCATTGCAAATGTACCGGCCTCTAAAGTTTTTCTAGGAATTCCAGGTTATGGCAGACAGTGGATCACAAAAGTTGATGGAGTTTGTCCAAAAGAGTTTGTCAATGACATTAAATTTGGAACCAGATCAAACATCATCATGACTGATGCATTTGATTTAGCGAAAAGTTATGGAATCACTCCTACTTATAGTGAAACACATCAAGAGGCGACATTTGCTTATCAAAAGAGTTACACCGGCACCAGCGTTGCCGGACTTGCTACTACTTGCACGGCCAGTAGAACGGTTTGGTTTCCCACCGAACGTTCTTATTCAGTTCGCGCCTCATTAGTTGGTAAGTACCGATTAGGTGGAATCGCTGTCTGGACATTTGGCATGGAAACTGATCAAGCTGCCGCAGCAATTAGAGATGTAGCAAAACAAATAGCACCAGATGTTGTTAAGGCAATTGCCACCTCTGATATCGGCACCGTGGATTTTGGAAATCCAATTAATTTAACCGGAAGTTTTAAATTGCCAGATACCAGGGCATTACCTGGATTACCAATTCGACTTGAGATTAAGAATCAAAGCGACACAAGTTGGCGATCATTTAATCTCGGTACTACAAATTCAGATGGTGCAATAAATGTTTCAGTTATCGTTGGCCAGAACGCACAAGTTCGATTAATTTCAGAGGGAACATGGGAACGTTTAGAGGGTAAAACCACAGAATTAAATATCGCGGTGGTGCCAAATCTTTCGGTCAATTTGCCAGCAAGTATCAAAGCTAAAGTTGATTACATTGTAAGTGGGCAAGTTCAGCCAAAAATTGCCGGATGGAATATCGGATTAGAACGAAACGGCAAAGTAATAACGACCTCACTTTCCGATACCTCGGGTCGATTCAACTTACCGTTCAGCGAATCGGAATCAGGCGTTTATTCATATCGCGTTGTCGCCCTAGACGCGCAGTCAAAAGTTTTATCCGCCTCCGAGGTGCTTTCGGTTTTAGTGCGCTAGATAATTAGCAAGTGAGTAAAACTCAAGAGGTGCCAGATTTACTTGAAGAATTAGATCCGAGCAAAACTACAGACCGCCCATGGATAACAATTGTTTGGGATGACCCGGTTAATTTAATGAATTACGTAACTTATGTATTCATGAAACTTTTTGGTTATTCTAAAGAGAAAGCCCATCAATTGATGATGAAAGTTCATAATGATGGCAAAGCGGTCGTCTCTTCTGGCAGCCGCGAGGCGATGGAACGCGATGTGCAACGCCTGCATGAACATGGGTTGTGGGCAACTTTGCAACGCGACGATGGTTTCTAAGCAAGATTATCAGCGAGATTAAATGACACAATTTTCAAATATAGGTGGAGTTATAACTCTGAAATTACGTAATGATGAATTACATATTTTAATAAATCTGGTTGAACAATTATTGGAATTACTTGGCGAGGGTCATTTCAAACATCATTATGAAAGTGATGATCCGTTTGCACAGATGATGATGCAACAGATGATGAATATAGAAGAGCCAATTTCAGCTCCAGAAGATGCGGTGTTACAGCGGTTGTTACCAAATGCATATTCAGATCCAGAAGCGCAGTCAGAGTTTCGTCGTTACACCGAACCGAGATTGCGCCATATAAAGCAGGGGCATTTGCTACATGTGCGAGATGCTCTGGTGAAGCCAGTTGAAAATGAGGCTGAGAGCGCTGACATTGAGATTTCAGAACCACAACAATGGCTAATTGCGATAAATGACCTTCGATTAGCGATGGCAACTAGATTGCAAATTAATCCTACAAGTTTTGAAAAATATGAGTTGATGGCCGATACCGATCCAAATAAATCTCTGCATGCAGTTTATTTCTGGTTAGGTTCGCTACAAGATTCTTTGCTTGGATTTCTTGGAAATGTTTATCCAGCATCAACTCCTGAAGTCGATTCCAATTAAAAAGCGGGCTCCGATAATCGAAGCCCGCTAATTAAAGTAATTAATTACTTAGTGATCGTCCTTCATTCCTTCTGCAGCCGACTTCATTCTGGCGATCTTGAAGATCGTCAAACCGAAGACGCACTTAGCCAATACGTCAGCTAATGTGTAGCCGACTTGGCGCCACATGAACAAACTTGGATCATGAATATCTTGTCCAAGTAGTGGCAGTGCATAAGAAATTGGGTAAACGCCCCAAGTTGCGATCAACAACATTCTCAAACGACCGATTGTTGCTGCCACACCTTCTGGCTGGCGATCCAAAGATTTGCTCAACTCGACAAACAAAACATA
The DNA here is from genome assembly GCA_937864205.1 of uncultured Actinomycetes bacterium. Taxonomy (GTDB): domain Bacteria; phylum Actinomycetota; class Actinomycetes; order Nanopelagicales; family Nanopelagicaceae; genus CALMJB01. The sequence goes on from CALMJB010000025.1 coordinate 10,752, forward strand.
AAGAATGTATAGGAAAGGAATTGTTGAAAGTACTCCCCATAGAGTCTTTGTTCCGTTTTCAGTTGCGATTTCACCTGGATAACCCAAGGCAATCATTAATGCTGAAGCTGGTACCAATCGTTGAATCAATGAAGATGATGCCGCTTTAGCTAGAGCCAAAACCGCGATTACTTCAACTAGAAGTAATGGCACAGTCAAGATCCAGTCAACATAGCGGTACGCCTCGTTGAAAGTTCCTTTGCCAACTCCGATAGCAACTGCATCACCAGTTGAGGATTCAGTAAATGAATTAAAGATTCTCATGTAGTGATAAGCAGCGATGAATGTAACCATCGAAGATAGAACAAGCGCAGGACGGTACTTAGGAAGTACCCGCGATTGTGCAACCAAGGTATAAACAGTGGTTGCTAGCATTGACACAAGTCCAAAGGACAACATGTTGTAAACAGTTCCCCATTGGCTGGATGTCAGATTGATTGTTGTATTCAATTTGCCTCCAAGGCAGTTAAATTGCTAATCGCAATTCACGATTAGCCCGAAAAAAAGACCCTATAAATTCAATTGATTATCTATAGAGTTCTTTCCCGTAATGAATATGCTCTTATGGTTAATGGAGATAATCAAGGGTGGACACCAAATAATGAGATGAATTTCCAGAATTTAGGTCGTTTTCCACAGCATTTTTGCGATTTTTCCGAATTTTCTTGAGCTTGAGCGGGATTTATTCCTGATTCCATACATATGTACCGGGCCTTTATAAATGGCTTTTGCCAAAAAAACTTAAGGCTGAAAAAGAATGCAAATTAGAATAGGCAAGTGAGCGCTACATCAGAAAGTCCGATTGGAATCTTTGATTCTGGTGTGGGTGGTTTAACGGTCGCTAGAGCGATTATTGATCAGTTGCCACATGAATCAATTATTTATGTTGGTGATACTAAGAATGGTCCTTATGGTCCAAAACCATTAGCGCAAGTGCGCACCTTTGCTTTAGAGGTAATGGATCAATTAGTTGCCGCCGGAGTAAAAGCCATTGTGATTGCCTGCAATACCGCAAGTGCTGCAATGTTGCGAGATGCTCGCGAGAGATATTCAATTCCAGTAATCGAAGTGATTCAACCAGCGGTGCGCCGGGCCGTTTCAGCAACCCGATCTGGAAACATCGGAGTAATAGGAACTGTGGCAACTATTGAATCTAGAGCATATTTAGATGCATTTGCCGCCGCACCACATTTGAAAATTACTTCAAAAGCTTGTCCGTTATTTGTTGAGTTTGTTGAGCGCGGTGAAACCACAGGTGCTGAAATTACTAAAGTCGCAAAAAATTATTTACAGGATATGCAAGATTCAAAAATCGATACTTTGGTGCTTGGTTGCACTCACTATCCATTGTTGACCGGAGTAATTTCCTATGTGATGGGTAATGATGTAACCCTAGTTTCTAGTGCCGATGAAACTGCCAAGGATCTATACCGAACTTTGGTGGAAAAGAATTTGTTAAACACCAAAAATCAGATGGAAAACAATGTTCCAAAATATAAATTTGTTGCGACCGCAGATGCTAAAAGTTTTACGAATTTAGCGCGGCGCTTTTTAGGACCAGAGGTATTAAAAGTGGAAGCGAGTATAAGTTGAGCATTCAAAGAATTGATGGCCGTAAATTTGATCAGTTAAGACCGGTTAAATTTACTCGCAATTGGTTAAACAAAGCCGAAGGTTCAGTCTTAGTTGAATTTGGCAATACAAAAGTTTTATGTGTTGCATCATTTTCGGCCGGAGTTCCAAAGTGGTTAACTGGCAAAGGTAAAGGATGGGTAACCAGTGAATACGCGATGTTGCCACGCGCTACTCATACAAGATCTGATCGGGAAAGCGTAAAAGGAAAACTTGGCGGGCGTACGCAAGAAATTTCCAGATTGATTGGCAGATCATTGCGCGGAATCATCGATACACAAGCATTAGGTGAGAACACAATTGTTTTAGATTGCGATGTTTTGCAAGCAGATGGTGGAACCAGAACTGCCGCAATTACTGGCGCATATGTTGCGCTGGCTGATGCAATCACTTGGGCAAAGCAAGCTGGTTTTGTTGCTAAATCTGCCGCACCAATTTTGCAATCAGTTTCGGCGATATCAGTTGGCATATTAAATGGCCAGCCAGTTTTAGATCTTTGCTATGAAGAAGATGTTGCCGCCGAGACAGATATGAACATTGTCTGCACCGCGGATGGAAATTTCATTGAGGTGCAAGGTACCGCTGAGGGAAAACCATTTGATCGAAAGTTGCTAGATCAATTGCTAGACCTAGGGGCGAATGGTTGCGCGCAACTTTGTAAATTGCAGACACAGGCATTGCAATAATTTAAAATCAAAATTGTTATCGTGATTGTTTTAGCTACGAAGAATCTGGGAAAAGTTGCTGAATTTGAAAGATTGATAGGCAAGTTAACTGAAAATTTAATTGACAATTCGACTGGCGATAAATTCAAAGTTTTAGGTTTAAATGATTTTCCGCAAATGCCAGATGTGGCCGAGACCGGATCGACATTAGAAGAAAACGCCTATTTGAAAGCAACTGCGATTGCTAAATTTACAAAATTACCTTGCTTGGCAGATGACAGTGGTCTCTTTATCACTGCATTAAATGATCAGCCAGGTGTTTATTCAGCCCGATTTGCTAGTGATAAATTTTCAGATTCAACTCAAGATGAGATCAAATTATTTGCAACTGATCCAGCCAGAGCCAATATAAATAAGGTACTTAGAAAACTAGATCAGAAAACAGATCGAAGTGCACAGTTTCGCACCGTCGTTGCCTTTATAGATTTACAACGAAATCACCGATTTGATTTCAAGGGGGTATTAGACGGAAGAATCTCAACTGCTGCTGTAGGCGAAAATGGTTTTGGCTATGATCCAATTTTTATCCCAGACCAAGATTTGCCTGGATCTTCAAATTCTGCGAAAACGTTGGCGCAATTAACCGGTGCAGAGAAGGATGCTATTAGTCATCGTGCCCGTGCGTTTGCGAAAGCGCTACCAGTCATAACTGCAGCCCTAAAAGTTTAGGTCTTTCAAATATCTATATTGAGGTAATCTTTCGCCCATGGGTAAGTTCTAAAAAAGCTCTTCCCAATATTTACCCGAAAACAATTAAAAATTTAAGTAAAAACGAATTAAAAGAAAAAAGGGAGTAAGAGTGGCTGCAAAGAAATCTGCAAAAAAGTCGGCGGCAAAAAAGTCGGCGCGAAAAGTTTCACGTAGTTCCGTTTCACGCAAATCAACTGCAAAGCGTGTAAGTAAAAAATCAGCAAGACGAAGTTCTTCATACAAAGTGCCGGCGGTACCGCTTCGTTCCAAATCAGTTTCAACTATTTCAACTACACCAGCATCACGTTCTGGATCATCGACGAGTTCATACGGCGCTAGCCGAACCGCTGCTAAGAAAAGCAATAACGGTGTGGTGTTTGCAGTTGTTCTAGGAATTTTAATTTTGGGAATCGCAGTAATTGCGAAAAATAATTCTGCAAATGAATCAACCACAGTGACTCCTTCAGCATCAGCTGCTACCTCTGAAATGGCTTCACCAAGTGCATCAGCATCAGCGGCTGGAACAGAATTGGCCGATCACAGTGCGCCAAATAACTTTATTTATGCATTAAAAGATGGCATGAGTGATGAAGCAACCTTCCGCTGGAAAGCGGCAACTGCTGCAGAGGGCGTAACTGGATACTTGATTGAGACCCGGGTCGGTAGCAAAGGTGAGTGGCAAAAACTTGCCCAAGTTTCCGCGACAACTTTTTCATATGACATCAAGCAGACCAGCAATGAATCTGGACAATGGTCACAAGCTCGTATCTCAACAGTTTATTCAGATGGAAAAGTAGTAACCATCGATAACTCGAAAGTATTTGGACTGCCAGGAATCTGGAGCTAATTTACTTTAGACCACATTAAAAAAATCCCCCAATAATTTTTGGGGGATTTTTTATTCCTAATATTTTTTATAAATTATGAATTCAAAGCTTCTAGCACAGCCGCAACATAAACATCTGATCCGGTCGGACTTAAATGAACTCCATCGGGAGCAAAAAATTCTGGATGATTTTTTGAAATCATATTCCAATCAATCAATTTTGCATTTGTATATTCAGCTGTTATTTTGGAAATCAATTTATTGTTGTCATCTCGCCAAGGTCTAGGAACTGCGGTATTAACTACGATTATTTTTGGTTGATTTTTTACAACTTCAAAAATTTTTTTAGTTGTATCTTCCGTCAATTTATTATTGTTTCCTAAATTAAAAATCACAATCGATTTTGGCATTGCCATTTGATCAACCTGCATCGCCGCTAATAATTCTGGAGCTTGTCTTCCCACCCGGGCATTTACCAACGAGATATGTGTTTTTGCCTCTAACTTTGCGCGAATACCCAAGATAACTGAGTCACCAGTTACCCATAACCCAGTTTGACTACCGAGATCTTCGGTGGAGTTTAGGGCCGCTGAATTATTTGCTGCGGATGCGTTTGCTTGATCTGAAACTAATTGATTTTGTTCCCGTAACAAAGCATCTGCTCGATTTAACGCTTGTAATGAAATCGAAGTTGAAATTGCTAGCACTGCCACGATTGATGCAACTACTTGTATTTTTTGTCTAAGTTGTACCTTCGCGGGTCGATATTTAATGCCCCTAAACCAGTCTTGAACTTGGCCGCGCCGAAATGGTAACTCCACCCAACGCAATGAAATATCGGCGAGCGCAAGCACTAATAAAATTCGGGCAAGATACAGCGCCCAACTTTGACCAGTTAAATCAACACTTGGTCTAGTAACTTGAAAAATCACCCAGTGCCAGATGTAGATTCCATAACTGCGCTCGCCAATCCAAAGAAAAGGTTTATTACTAATGATTGGCGCAAACCTTGAGGCGGGATGCACAAGTGAAATAATCATTAAACAGCCAAAAACAGCCGCAAGTGGGAAGGCGATTCGATAAAGCGCCGCATTTGTTTCCTCGATAAATAAGAAACAGCCAATCATTCCGATTAAGCCAACTACACCAATTCCATCAATTACATCTTGGGCTCTTTTTTCAATTTGGGCCGTGAGATTTTGCGGAATCCAACTAACTGCCAAAGCCGCCCCCAGGAATAATCCAAGACTGTGGGTATCGGTTCCAAAGTAAATATGGCTGACCTGTTGGGAAGAACTTTGATCAGCACGAACGGAGTACAGAAATAGCGCGGTGCCAGAGATCATTGCAATTAACAGTGCTGCCCGAGCTACATTTTTCTTACCAAAGTAACGCAGTACAAATAGCAAAACCAAGGGCCAAATTAAATAAAACTGTAATTCAACGGCGAGTGACCAAGTGTGTTGAAGCAGAGGTGGCCTACCGATTTTTTCAAAGTAATCCAGATGATTTGCAACTAAATACCAATTGATGATGCCAAATAACGAATAAGGCAGATCAATCAAAAATTTCTTTATTGCTTCAGGTGCCCATACTCCAATAAAAATTATGGTGGTGATAACCATAAAAATTAGTGCCGGATAAATCCTGCGCATTCTGGCGAAATAGAAACCGCGTAAATCTAAACCGTTAGATCGATTTATATCGTCGAGAATCAGACGGGTTATTACATAACCGGATATGACAAAAAATAAATCAACTCCTAAGAAGCCACCTGGAATCCAGTTAATTCCTAAGTGATAAAGCAAAACGGAAGTGACCGCGATGGCTCGTAAGCCATCTATTGATGGAATGTGTCGGACTTCGGTTTTAATCGGAGTTAGTTATTTACTCGGCAGAGTTTTTACTTGCTGACTTCTTACCATTTCTGGAATTTTTTTTGCCATTATTTTTCTGCGTTTCAGATTTATTGGCAGCCTCTAGATCTCGCGTTACATCTACTTTGAGCGTTGCCAACTTTTCAAATGCAGAATCTAATTTGCGTTGGGTTTCATCAATCGCACTTATTGCCGATCGAAGTGATTGATTTTGAATTCTATGTAACCGCTCTGCTTCAGATATCGCAGTGCCAAGCCAAGATCGGTAGTTAGCAATTTGTCCGGTTGCTTCACTCACCAAACGCTCAGCTTCTCGGCGGGCCGCAGATGAGATTGTTGCTGCTTCTCGTTTTTTAGAGTTGATTATTGAGTTGGCTTCTTCTTCAGCTTTACCTCTAATTTCTTCGGCATCGGCTTCAGCCGCTTGAATATATTTGCGACCACGATTTTCTGCAGAAGATAGTAAACCTTTTGCTTTTTCTTCGGCACTTTTTATTTTTGCTTCTGCACTTTCGATTTTCTCTTTCGCAGATCTTGAACTTTCGGCTAATAATTTTTGAACAGTGGCATTGGCTTTTGCTTCCCGTGCCTGTGCAGAGCGAATCATCTGCATAGCGGTTTCAGTCGCCATCAGTTCAAACTCTTCGCGAGTTAGATTTGTAATATCTCGACGAGATCTTAAGTCACTTAACTGAGATTCCAATTCACGGATTCTTTCCACCGCATTTTGCGAAGGTGTCGGTTGATCTTTGTTGTCGCCTTTGTAACCAACCCAAGAAAGTAAATTTTTCTCTGCCATATTCATTCCTCTCAACAATTGGATACTAACTGGAATTAGTAAAAATTAACACCAAAATTTTTATCTCTTGGATTTAATCTGGTGCGGGAGGTGGGACTTGAACCCACACGTCCGAAGACACAGGTTCCTAAGACCTGCGTGTCTGCCGTTTCACCACTCCCGCAATACTTATTTCAATATTTACTGCTCGAGTTAATTCTCCATTTACTTCGACATTTACTCCGTAATTTACTTTGTTATTACTGCACAAGTAAATGCAATTTGAATGGCAAAGGTTAGAGCCAACTAGTTTTACCTTACAAATTAACTTGATTTATAAGCGTTAATTTCCAGGCTGATTTAATGGGCCATTGAAGTTACAGATTTGCCGTTGTGGTATTCCAGTCGTAAACCGTCGGTGCGGGTAATCTTCTACGAGTGAGCGATAAATCTGGCGATTTAGATCCCATTTCAACTGCGCTCGTCCATTTATTTGATTCGATGCTTAAGGTGGCGGTGCGCGAATCGAGCTTGAAAATTCCGGCAAAGTTAAAAATAGATTTTCAGAGAACGAAAAATCGCGAACACGGAGACTTTGCAACCAATATTGCATTAGCGCTGGCGAAGGAGAATGAACGAGCACCTAAAGAAATAGCAGATTTACTTATTAAGTTATTGAACTCTGCCAAATTTACCGAAAACCTAAATGAAATTGGCATCAAAAAAATTGAGGTAGCCGGGCCTGGGTTTATCAATCTATTTTTAGAGCAACAATCTCGTGGACAAGTAATTAATTTGATTTTGAGTAATTTAGAAAATTTTGGTCATAGTAATCTGCTCAAAGGTCAACGAATCAATTTGGAATTTGTGAGTGCAAATCCAACCGGACCACTTCATTTGGGACACACTAGATGGGCGGCAGTTGGAGATGGAATGGCGCGAGTGTTACGTGCTGCCGGAGCAACTGTCTCGACCGAGTTCTACATAAATGATCGCGGAAATCAGATGAATTTATTTGCCCAATCTATTATCAATGTTGCCCAAAATAAACCGGTGCCAGCCGATGGCTATAACGGTGAATACATTAAAGAATTGGCTAATCAAATCTTGACAGAGAATCCAGATTTTAAAAAACTAACCGGCGAGGCTGCAATAACTAAATATCGCGAGGCTGGATATAAATTACAACTTTCAGAACAACAACAAGTACTAAAAGATTTTCGCACCCATTTTGATACTTGGTTTTCAGAGGAATCTCTCTACCAAGATGATTTTGTAAATAAAGTTATAGAAAAATATCGCGCAAAAGGGAAAGTCTTTACCGAGGAAGGTGCAATCTGGTTGCGCACCACTGAGTTTGGTGATGACAAAGATCGGGTATTGGTTAAATCCGATGGCGCTTTTGCATACTTTGCATCCGATATTGCTTATTACACCAGCAAACGCGATCGTGGTTTTGATCTTTGCATCTATCTGCTGGGCGCAGATCATCATGGTTACATCGCGCGTTTGAAAGCCGCAGCTGGCTGCGCCGGTGATGATCCAGAAAAAAATATCAAAGTATTAATTGGTCAAATGGTGAAAATAATTGAAGCCGGCGCTGAACTCAAACTTTCAAAACGTGCCGGCACGATTATTACTTTGGCTGAACTGGTTGAAAAGGTTGGCGTAGATGCCGCTCGCTATACGTTGATGAGGTATCCAACTGACACTCCAATGGTGCTAGATGTGGATTTGTTGAAAAAACACACAAACGACAACCCGGTTTATTACGTGCAATATGCGCATGCCCGAATCTGTGCCATGTTGCGAAATGCAAAAGATTTATCGGTAACCGTATTAAAACATCCGATTGCTAATCAATACTTATCTTTATTAGGACATGAACGTGAGATTGATTTACTTTCTGCGCTTTCAAAGTTTCCAGAAGTCGTGGCAAGTAGCGCACAATTATTACAACCACACCGAATCTGTAGATATCTAGAGGACTTAGCTGGTATTTATCATCGTTTTTACAATGATTGCCGAGTACTCCCGGTTGGTGAAGAAAAGGTCAGCGAGCTCCATCAAATGCGTGTCACACTTAGTTTGGCGACCGCTCAAGTAATCAAAAATGGTCTTACTTTGATTGGTGTCGAAGCACCAGAGCGAATGTAATTGTGGGAGTTAAATGAGTCGTTCAGCAGAGGATTTGGCAGATAGTTATCCAAAAGGGTTTCTCTCTACTAATACGCAGATTAAAAATTCCAACAAATTTGGCGGAGAGATTTCTATTGCAAACTGTTCGGCACAATCACTTGCCAGTAAATATGGCACGCCGCTATTTATTATGGATATAGAAGATTTCAAAGTGCGTGCGGGTGCATGGCAAAGCGAATTATCCAAACACTTTTCCAAATCTAAATGTTTCTACGCCGGCAAAGCTTTTTTAAGTATTGCAATTGCAAAATTGTTGAAGGATTTAGGTTACGGATTAGATGTATGCACAGGTGGCGAATTAGCAGTCGGATTAGCGGCAAATTTTCCAGCAAGTGAAATTGAATTTCACGGAAATAATAAGTCGGAAGTGGAGATAAAACAGGCAATCGATGCGAATGTGGGAATCATCGTTTTAGATTCAAACTACGAGATCGAAAGAGTTGCAAAAATTGCTAAAGCGGCCAGCAAAGTTCAAAACGTACTTATTCGATTAACTCCCGGAGTAGTGGCACATACCCACGAATATATTTCGACCGCGCAAGAAGACACCAAATTCGGATTCTCTATTGCATCTAATTCGGCTATGAATGCGATTGAATTAATTGAAAAAAATGAAAATCTAAATTTAATTGGCGTTCACTGTCATATCGGTTCACAAATACTTTCGACCGAAGGATTTGAATTAGCCGCAGATCGATTGCTGACAGTCTTGAAAAATTACAAGGACAAATATGGCAAAGAATTAAACTACTTAAATTTAGGTGGTGGTTTTGGCATCGCATATACCGAAGGAGAAAAATCTTTATCGCCAAAAGATGTAATTCCAAGAATTGCCAAACGAATCAAAGAATTTTGCGCAAATAATTCACTAGCGCAACCAATGGTTTTGTTAGAGCCGGGCAGAGCAGTTGTGGGACCAGCGATGTCTACTCTTTATACCGTTGGCACAATTAAACAGGTTCAACTAGAAGACAATTCAAAACGTACTTACATCGCAGTTGATGGTGGAATGAGTGACAACATTCGCCCAGCTTTGTATGAAGCAAAGTATCAAGCATTGGTTGCGAACCGTTCTCCAAAATTAAATGAGATCGAAGGCAGTGCGCGTTTAGTTGGTAAACATTGCGAGACTGGCGACATACTTATTTTTGATCAAGAGTTTCCCAGCGATATAAAAGTTGGAGATTTACTTTTGATTCCAGCAACTGGCGCATATGGCAGAAGCATGGCCAGCAACTACAACCACATCACAAAACCTGCTGTAGTTGCCGTTGAAAATGGAATGGCCAGACAATTACTTCGCCGCGAAAGCACTGCCGATTTACTCGCACTTGAAGTCGACGAGCCCGCGGCTCCACTTAAATGAATGATTTGAGAGAATTGGAAACTTATGAGCGCAAATAATTTACAGATTGCAGTGCTCGGCGCTGGCAATGTGGGGGCTGAAGTAATTCGGCTATTGCAGCAAAATCACTCTGATTTGGCAGCGCGCGCGGGTGGCAATCTAGTTATTTCAAAGGTTTTAGTTCGAGATTTAAAAATTAAGCGATCAGCTAAAGTCGAATTCACCAATGATGCTAATTCCATACTAAATGATCCAAAGATTGATTTAGTTATTGAATTAATGGGTGGAATCGAACCGGCTCGCACATATATCAAACAGGCTTTGTCATCTGGAAAATCGGTAGTCACCGCAAATAAAGCATTACTAGCAAAGCATGGCGCAGAATTGTTTGCACTCGCAGATGAAAAGAATGTCGATCTTTATTACGAAGCAGCGGTAGCAGGTGCAATTCCAATTCTTCGGCCATTGCGGGAATCTTTAGTTGGCGATCATGTAACAAAAATTATGGGAATTGTGAATGGCACTACCAACTACATCCTTACCAAGATGAGTGAAACCGGCGAAGATTTCCAAAGCGCACTACATCGCGCACAGGAATTAGGCTTTGCTGAAGCTGATCCATCTGCAGATATAGATGGAAAAGATGCAGCTGCCAAGGCGGCAATTTTGGCTGGCTTGGCGTTTCATACCCGAGTCACTGATGAAGATGTTTATTGTGAAGGAATCGCCAAAATAAGCGATGTTGATATCAAAGTGGCAAACGCACTTGGATTAACAATTAAACTGCTGGCGATTGCGCAAGTAAATGCAAACTCAAAAAATTTAAATCATAAAAGTATTTGCGTTCGAGTGCATCCAACATTAATTTCACAAAAGCATCCTCTTGCATCAGTAAGAGAGGCATACAACGCAGTTTTTGTTGAGGCGGAATCTGCTGGCCAAATGATGTTCTATGGAAAAGGTGCCGGTGGTCAACCAACTGCAAGTGCAGTGTTAGGTGATGTGGTTGCGGTAGCACGTCATCGTTTTTCTGGTGGAATTGGGCCAAAAGAAAGTGATTACGCCGACTTTAAGATCGAACCAATTTCTGAAAGCCAAACCCGATATTTAATTAGATTAAATGTGGCTGATAAACCTGGTGTGTTGGCGGCGGTAGCGCAAGAGTTCAATAAGCACCAAGTTTCAATTCAAACTGTCAGACAGTATGGCGCCGGCACAAATGCAGAGTTAACAATTATGACTCACTTAGCTAAAGAATCTGATTTATCTGCCACGGTGAAAGATCTGGCAAAACTTTCCGTTGTTGATGATGTCGCCAGCGTAATTCGAGTTGAAGGCGAGATTTAATTTTGAAATTTCTCCGCTCACTAAAACCTGGCGCACACCAATGGCGCGGAGTAATTAATGAATATCGAGATTGGCTGCCGGTTTCAAGTAAAACGCCAGTTATTACTTTGCGAGAAGGCGGAACTCCATTGGTATTGGCCCGCAATCTTTCCGAGCGCTTAAATAATGAAGTCTGGCTAAAAGTAGAGGGCGCGAATCCAACGGGATCTTTTAAAGATCGCGGTATGACCATGGCAATATCGAAAGCGGTAGAAAAAGGCGCCGAAGTTGTTATTTGCGCTTCTACTGGAAATACCAGTGCCAGTGCAGCGGCTTATGCAGCGAAAGCAAATTTAAAACCAGTTGTCTTAGTTCCGAAAGGAAAAATTGCGCTAGGAAAATTAGCGCAGGCAATTGCACATGGCGCGATGTTGATTCAATTAAATGGCAATTTCGATGATTGTTTAAAGTTAGCTCGCAATTTATCGGCAAAGTATCCAGTTGAATTAGTTAACTCAGTTAATCCGTTTCGTATTCACGGACAAAAAACTGCCAGTTTTGAAATCATAGATAAGTTAGGTCACGCACCAGACATTCATGTTTTGCCAGTTGGAAATGCCGGAAATATCACCGCCTATTGGCAGGGATATAAAGAGTATGAAAGACGTGGCAAACAACTTCCAAAAATGTGGGGGTTCCAAGCGGCCGGAGCTGCACCAATAGTTATAAATAAAATTGTGAAAAATCCTGAAACGATAGCGACTGCAATTCGCATCGGAAATCCAGCGTCGTGGGATAGTGCGTTAGCGGCTAAAACCGAATCTGGTGGAGTTATTGAAGCGGTTACCGATCAAGAAATTCTTGAAGCCTATCGATTAGTTGCAAAAAGCGAGGGTGTTTTTATTGAACCATCAAGCGCGGCTGGAATTGCCGGCTTATTTAAAAAACAGCGCCAAGGAAAATTGCCAATTAATAAATGCATAGTAATTACGGTAACTGGAAATGGATTAAAAGATACCCAGACTTTGCTTGCGAAAGCGCCTAAGCCAATTGTCATTCCAAATAACTTAAGCAAGGCCGCTGCCGTAATCGGTTTAAGGTAAGCCCATGGCTAAGAAAAATCCGCTGACATTTAAAGCAACAATGGCGCAAATTAGTGTGCCAGCTTCAAGTGCAAATGTTGGACCGGGCTTTGATTGTTTAGCAATTGCGTTAGATTTACGAGATCGATATGCGGCGCAGGTTTTAGATGAACAATTAATCGATGTCGATGTGACAGGTGAAGGTGCTGAATCCTTCGCCAAAGAGGGAAAACCTGGCCAAAAGAATTTAATTATCAAATCAATGATGCGCGGATTTGAACATATGGGTGGAAAACCTCGTGGCATTGCCTTACGTGCGCTAAACACAATTCCACACGGAAAAGGCTTGGGATCTTCGGCCGCTGCAATTGTTGGCGGATTATCGTTGGCCAGATCTTTGGTTTTATCAGGTGAGCAATTTATGAGTAACGAAGAATTAATTTCGCTGGCGACTGAACTTGAGGGACATCCTGATAATGTCGCAGCAGCTTTTTATGGCGGTGCGACGATTGCCTGGATTGAAAAAATTGCTGACCAGACAGTTGGAAAAGCGGTTTCCATTCCGGTGGCGGCCGAAATTAATGCATTGCTATTAGTACCCGATACTGCTTTATCTACCGCCAAAGCCAGAAAATTATTGCCAGAGAGTATTTCGCATCAAGATGCTGTATTAAATTCCTCTCGCACCGCCTTACTTGTGCACGCGCTTTCGCAACGACCAGATTTATTGTTTGCCGCAACTGAAGATTTGTTACATCAAAAATATCGCGCTCAAGCAATGCCGAAAACCATTGATTTAATTAGTAAGTTGCGCGGTGCCGGACTAGCCGCGGTTTTATCAGGGGCTGGCCCGTCAGTCTTGGTGCTTTACTCCGGTACAGATAGTGAAATTGATCAGATTCAAAGCCAGGTTTCAGACATTGCAAAAGGTTTCAACAGTATGAAGCTGCAAATTGCCCGCACCGGAGTCGAATAACCATTTTCTGCGAGAAATCTGCAGTTTTTGGTTGGTTTTTGTAGTGAATTAATGTTGTGCTAGAGTTTTGCTATCGGTTTTCCGATTTGCAAATAATTAACTAGAAAAAATCTAGAAAAAGTTCGCAAAAATCCTCAGTAGTTCCTGAGACATCAACTTTCAAAATCTAATTAAGCCAAATAAAGCCAAATTAGGTGAAGAAAATCCAAGCGATAATCTCAGAATCTCTTGCAGGTAATTCAAACCAATAAAAGATAAATTAAATAAATAGACAAAAGCAACAGAGAAAAGCAACAGAGAAAAGCAATAAATAGAAGTAACTTAAAAC
>CALMJB010000026.1 GCA_937864205.1 uncultured Actinomycetes bacterium
TTTTTAAAATCCTAGTTCTTTACTTGTTCTGTACTTTCATTTAAGTGAAATTCATTTAGAAGTTAAAAAAGTATTTTTTATTATGAATTCTTGCGGTGATTTTGCGAACCTTTATCTTTCAAATATGCTTGCGACTAACCGACGCGGGGTGGAGCAGCTCGGTAGCTCGCTGGGCTCATAACCCAGAGGTCGTAGGTTCAAATCCTGCCCCCGCTACCAATAAACAGGTCTAACCTGTTTTAAATTACTTTTCTTTTAAATTACCTGCCAGTTTTTATCTTCGTATTATTGGTAACTTGTTTAACTTGTCGAACTCGTAGTGAATTTAGCGAAACAAAAATACTAGAAAGTGACATCGCTATTCCGGCGTACATTGCCGGCAGGGTTCCGGTTGCTGCCAATGGAATGCAAATTAAGTTGTAAACAAAAGCCCATCCCAGATTTGATCTAATAACTCGATTTGTTTTAGCCATCAGGTCTAACGCGGTAATTGCGCTAAGTAGTGATGGATTTACCAAGCTGATATCTGAAGCTGCATTTGCCGTAGCTGTACCGGTGCCGATTGCCATACTTAAATCCGCTTGCGCGAGGCTGGCAGCATCATTTATTCCATCTCCGATCATTAATACTTTCTTATTTTGTGCCTGAAGTTTTTTTACAAACTCCCACTTACCTTGCGGAGCAGTTTCGGTAAGAATTGAATCACGAGCGATGGGCAGAGACTTCGCGATGTTAAAAGCAGCGCTGGCGTTATCTCCGGTAACTAACCAAGTTTTAATCTTGCGAGCAGACATAATCTGCAATGCGGTCGCAGACTCAGGTCTTACCTCATCTCCGATTTCAAATACGCCATATGCCAGTCCATCCACCGCTAGCACTGCAACGGAATTCCCATTTTCACTTGCGGTTTTGATTGCCATCTCAATTCGGGAATTAAAGGTGGTGCTGGCTCTGGCAATCGATATTGGTGAACCAATTAAGACTGCGTGTTTTCCATCTACTCTGGCCGCGACCCCTTGACCGCTGCGATGTTCAAACTCGGAAATTTGAGTTGGTTTGACTCCAAGTTTTTCAAGACCAGTGGCAATTGCTTTAGCAATCGGGTGAGAATCTTGTTGTTCAACAGTAAGTGCATACGACATCAATTGATTTGTAGAGATGGTAGTTGAACCATCTTTACTAGCGAGTGGGGTTTCAACTAATTCCATATTAATTAATTTGAAACTTCCGGCGGTTAAAGTTCCGGTCTTATCGAAAATTGCATCGGTAATTTCACTGGTTCGATGTAACGCTCTTGGTGAACGCAACACAATTCCAAGTTGTGCGCCTCGTCCACCTGCCACCATCAGCGCAATTGGGGTAGCCAGACCTAATGCACAGGGGCAAGCAACCACTATTACCGCGATTGCATTTTGCAAAGAATTAGTTAAGTTTCCAAAATTTATCGCGCTAAAAGTATTCGGAAATTGATTCAGTAATAGATTTGCAAATTGTGGCCAAATTTGCGGTAGGTACTGCCAGGTTAGAAAAGTCAGTACGGAAAGGGCGATAACTATTGGCACAAATACTGCACTAATGCGATCGGCCAAGATCTGCGCGGGAGCTTTTTGATTTTGTGCCTGCAGAATCAATTTCGTGATTTGCGATAGTTGTGTTTCCGAGCCAACTTCAGTCGCTTCGACAATAAGTACTCCGTTGTTATTTATTGCGCCGGCAAATACTTTTGCACCGACACTAACTTCAACCGGAACCGATTCGCCGGTGATAAATGAGTTATTCACGCTGCTATATCCGCTGATTACGATTCCATCAGTTGCAATCTTTTCCCCTGGTTTGATTCGATATTGATCACCAATTTGTAATTGTGAAATATCGACCAGTTGTGCAATACCACGATTTGTCAGTTCAACCTGCCCAGCAGAAAGTTTAAAAAGTTCAACTAGAGCACTGGAGGCGGATCTGCGGGCGCGATGTTCTAACAATCTACCAAGCATTACGAAAAATAACACCGCCGCGGCAACTTCAGAGAAACCACTCATTTGATATTTTGGATTAGAAATTGCATACCCACTCCATCCAAAAGCGGTGAGTGAACCCAGTGATACCAACGTGTCCATGGTTGGATGTTTTAGATTTTTAATACTGGCACGATGAATTGGCCAAGCCAGGAAAAAGACAATTGGAAAGGCGAGGATCAATTGCAACCAAATATGTGGATGCGCGGTCGGCTCTAAAACCTGTAATGCAGCGGTCGGATCAATCTTTAATCTGGCTTGGTAATCTGAATTGAAAGTTCTAGCCCAAAGTTGTTGCGCATCAATTATGAATGCGCTGAGCCAGTTATCAATCGGCGCTTGAATTTGATTGATCATGCTGATTGCGATTGTTGGTATTGCCAAAAGTGCCGTGAATAAAGTTCTGATTCCTAGCCGGGCAGATTTTTGAAATGATTCAGTTTCGATTTTAAATGGCGCTGCTTTGTATCCAGCTGCTTCAACCTGTTTAATCAGTTCAAGCTCGCTCACTTGCGTTGGTGCGAGTACATGCGCTGATTCCATAGCTAAATTAACGGCGGCTCGAACTCCGGGAAGTTTATTCAATGACCGTTCGACGCTGTTCACACATGAAGCGCAGGTCATTCCCGTGACTTTTAAATCAACCTGACGTAGTGCCATAACCGCTACTTTACTTTAAATATTGAGATTTAGATTTTGGGAAAGTTTTATATCGAAGCAAGTAAGCGGCGCAAACTTTGTACTCGCGTCAAAAGATTTGCCGCGCTGATTTGATTCAATTCACATGCCGCTTCATCATGCGAACAATTTTTTGGGCAACGGTTCAAAGTCGCTTCTAATTCTGGGAATGCATGAAATATTCGATTAATTTTTATGTGGGAAATACCAAAAGATCGAACACCGGGAGTATCGATTATCCATCCGGTTTGACCGACCGGGATTGCGAAAGCACTTGATGAGGTGTGTCGACCGCGTCCAGTATTTTCATTAACTGATCCAACTGCTCGTTGATCTGAACCAATCAAACGATTAACCAAACTAGATTTACCAACGCCGGAATGACCAATAAATACCGTAGTTTGATTAGACAGCGTTTTATGTAATTTTGAAAGATCACTACCTTTGTCAAAAATAAATATCTGTTCATCATTTTTTAATCCTAAATCTAAGTAGGGCTCTAAAAATTCAGAGTTTGGGTTTGCAATCAAATCAATTTTGGTCATGATAATAAGAGGTTTGATTCCTTGATCAAATGCCACCACTAAAGCGCGATCAACAAAACCATGGCGTGGTTCTGGATTCGTAGCCGCAATCATTATTGCCATTTGATCTACGTTTGCCACAATTTGCCGTTCAAAATTTGCTTCATCATCAATTGTTCTAGTTAAAGTGTTACGACGAACTCCAACTGAAACTGCGCGAGCTAATGTGCCATCGGTGCCGGATAAATTTCCAACTAATCCAACTTGATCTCCGACCACGATGGATTTTTTACCTAATTCTCGGGCCTTCATCGCCAGGATTTGCTCACCATTGTTAAGTCGGCAGGTAATTCGGCCTCGATCTACCGTGGTAACAAAACCAGTTTGTGCCTTTGAATAATCTGGTCGATCTTTAGTACGTGCACCAGATTTTGATTGACTACCAGTTCGGCGCCGATCTTTAATTCTTAATTTGGCATGTTTTGAATCATGACCAATACCGGAATCATCATTTTCAGATCTTCTAGCCAAGCAGTGCCCGCCAAAGTCCGGGAAAATCTGGCAACGTCTTACGGGTGGTTTCTATATCTTCAACCTGCACACCAGATACTTTCAAACCCAAAATTGCGCCGGCGGTAGCCATTCGATGATCAGCGTAACTTTTAAAAGCGGTGTTTGGAGTTTGTAATGGCATCGGATTTATCTCAAGAAAATCCTGACCCTCTTTTACTAACAATGTACCAGCGGCCAAGTTATTAGGTGGAATAAATTTATTGAATTCGGTGGCAATTGCCATTAATCGGTCGGTCTCATGTTTGCGCAGATGTTCAATATTTCTCAATCTGCTTTTGCTATTTGCAAAACAAGCTAAGGCTGCAATCGTTGGCGTCAATTCACCAAGTTCAGACATATCTATATCGATTCCGTTGATTCGTCCGGTTGCAGTAAGTACCAAGTCACAAGTTGATTCATTTTTAGTTTTATGCAGTTCGATTTTGGCGCCCATTTTTTCAAGTATGTGTCGCAATTGATCGCCGGGTTGATTGGTTTTAATTGGCCAGTTCTTTATCGTAACTTTTGATTGGCAAACCATTGCTGCTACTAAAAATGGCGCAGCATTAGATAAATCTGGCTCAATCACTATTTGTTGTCCGATTAACTTAGATGGGCTAACTTTCCAAGAAATTTTCGCAGGGCTGTTTTGATTTTTCGTCACTTCGACTTTTGCACCAAATTGTTCCAACATAGCAATTGTCATTTCAATGTGTGGCAGTGACGGCAGACTCTTGCCGATATTTATGATCTCTAATCCGGTTTCAGTAGCAGGTCCAATCAACAATAAACTGGAAATGAACTGACTAGATGCACTGGCATCAATTTCAATTCGACCACCTTTTAATTTGCCATTGCCATTGATGGTTATTGGAAGTCGGTACTTATTGTTGTGTTCAATTGAAACTGAAAGTTGTTCTAATGCTTTGATTACTTCATCAATTGGCCGCTCATGTGAGCGAGGATCACCATCAAAATGAATTAAGCCATTTGCTAATGCGGCAACCGGTGGCAAAAATCGCATCACCGTGCCAGCGTTACCTACATCAATTTGAGCCGGACCCATTAATTTATTTGGCGTCACGGTTAGTGCGGCTTGTCCGTCAATTTGAGTATTTTTAATTTCAACACCAATTGCCTGTAAGCCTTTGATCATTAATTCCGTATCACGCGCGATTAAAGGCTGGATTATTGTTGACGTAGTTTGTGCAAGGCTGGCCAGAATTAGCGCCCTATTTGTGACAGATTTAGAGCCGGGAATAGTTAGAGTTGAATCAAATTTTCTTTCTGGGGTAAATGTCGGTGCACTCCAAAGATTCATTGATGCATACCATTCCAGTGATTCATGCGGTTCATCTGATGCATGTGATTAATGAACGCATAATTCTTTTAAGAGGCAAGCATCAACCCCCAAAAAAATTGTGTTCGACATATGTGCAATTCTAACCGAGTAACCTGTTCTCATGTGTGGTCGTTATGCGATATCAAAATTGCCAGAGGAATTAATCGAAGAATTTGAAATTTCTGCTGGAAATACTGGCGCAATATTGCCGGCAAGTTGGAATATCGCACCGACCCAACCGATTTACATCATCAGAAACAATCAAAAAAATTTAGAACGTGAGTTAACTGATGTCTCTTGGGGAATCATTGCGCCGTGGAGTAAAACTAAATCTGAAGCCATTAAATCTCAGTCAATGGCTATAAATGCGCGGATTGAAACGGTTTTTGAAAAACCAACTTTTCGAAGAGCATTCAAATCACAACGGTGTCTAATTCCAGCAACTGGGTACTACGAATGGGCAACTGAATTAAATTTTCCAACAAAACAGCCGTTTTATATTTCAAATAAAACAAAAAATAAATCGCTGGCAATGGCTGGAATTTATGAAACTTGGCAGGATGAATCTGGAAAATTGATTTCAACCGCCGCAATAATCACTAGAGAGGCGGAAGATTTCCTGGCAAAAATTCATAGTCGAATGCCTACTTTTCTACCATCTGAAATTTGGGATAACTGGTTAGATAAAGATTTAAATCAGGTGGATGAGATTCGCTCGCTATTGGATATTAAAAATTCAACTAGCCAATTAGCGGCGGTTGCGGTATCTAATCGAGTCAATTCTCCGCGCAATAATGATGCCCAGCTCATAGAGCCAATCGAAATTCTGCCCGATCAAACGCTGTTTTAAATAGCTACTTATCTCGCGAGTAATCCTCTCGCCCATTAAATGTATAGCTGGTCCCATGTAGAGAGGAAAACCCCACTGCAAGATTGAATGCACCCCTTTATTAGATGTTTATTAGATGTAGCCGGGGAATACTTGGTGGGCTCTGAGGGTTAAAGCCAATATGCCAGTGGCCAATCAATTACTAGCAACCAATCAATTTCCAGCAGTAGCGCAGGGTCTAGTTCCAGCAATTGAATTGATGCCGAAATATGCCACTGAGATAGATTTCTCACTGATGAGCACCTCAGATAATTTGCCAGTTGTAATCGATCGCGAAAAAGAATCGGTCGCTGCCAGAACTGCTAGATTTGAAAAAGATGCATTGGCATTTACCGATCAGCTTTATAACGCCGCTCTGCGTTACACAAAAAATTCTCATGATGCTCAAGATTTAGTACAAGATACATATGCAAAAGCATTTGTTAGTTTTCATCAATTTCAACCTGGCACAAATTTGAAAGCCTGGCTCTATCGAATACTCACTACTACCTTCATAAATAATTATCGAAAAGATCAACGCCGGCCACAATTATCAACCGGTGAAGTTGAAGATTGGCAGATTGCAAAAGCGGCGACTCACACTAGCGATCAAGGTAAATCTGCCGAGGAAGAGGTATTAGAAAATATCGCAGATCGCGATGTGAAAGAAGCTCTTGCGGCAATGCCAGAAGAGTTTCGTATGGCGGTGTACTTATCTGATGTTGAAGGTTTTTCTTATAAAGAGATTGCCGAAATAACAGATGTGCCAACTGGAACTGTTATGTCTAGATTGCACAGAGGTCGGAAGTTATTGCGCGAATCTCTAACTAGTTATGCCAAAGAGCGCGGATTCCAAGAAAAATCCGCCAAGCGCAAGGCAAAAGGTGATGAAGCATGAGTTTTGACAGTATCTTCATTTCTTGCGAACAGGTACAACCACAAATCGTGCTCTACATCGACCATGAATTATTTGATCAGCAACAAATAAGTGCGGTGGAAAATCATTTTGGTCAATGTCAATCATGTTTGCAGATGAAAGAGGCGGAAGAGCGCGCAATCAATATGATGCGAGATCTTTTGAATCGAACCTTGTTTGAACCAGCGCCACAAGAATTACATGATCGAGTTAAAGCTCAAACAGAGGAAATTTCTCAACAAATGGCCGGTGCAACCAGTGGCACAACCTCAACTTACTTCTATAGCGAGGTCACTCACACTGAAATTACTACTGAAGATGGCACGCAAATTGAAATTAGACGCGAAATACATAGAGAGTTCCCACTTGAATAATTGAGTATTCACTAATGTTGTGAATATGAAGCAAGAGCAAGCGGTCGGTGCCGTTGGGATGTCGACTATGTCAGTAAAACCGGGTGACACTTCAGTTGCACAAGCGGTTAATGATCTACCCGTTGTTGCCGCTAGTCAGTTAATTGCTTTAATTGAGAATGCTTGTTCTACTTCAATTTTAGAATTTCTCGAATTTGGCGAAACTACCTTTACCGATAAATTTGAATTAGAAATTTGTGGAGCGGTTGGCGTTGGTAATGAAGTGCATGCAACCGCGCGCTGTAATAGTTTTGAAAACAACGAGTTGGAATTTGAAGCAGAGGTTCATCAAAACTCTAGATTGATTGCGAAAGCTAAATTACATCGTCGATTTGTAGAGAGAGTTACCTTTATGGCAAAAACCGCTGCCGAGACCAAAGTAGCGCAACGCACCACTTCAAATCTTGGCAGCGGTAAAGTAATTACCTTTTAGATCTAACTTAATTCTTTGTAACTTCTTTTATTTTATTTTTTAT
>CALMJB010000027.1 GCA_937864205.1 uncultured Actinomycetes bacterium
TGATTCAAACACCGATTTCGATTCTGAATCAATCCCAAGTTGCGACTCTGATTCCATATCTAAATTAAATTCATTATCAACTTTAAATGCCGGTTCGAATTCCGTTCCAATATCGCCAGATAGCGAAACTACTCAGGTAATTAGACAAATGTATGGCCCGATTTCAGATCTAGCACTAGATTCCAAAATCGAAGAGATTTGGATCAATAGCCCGGCGCGAATATTTTTTGCCCGGGCTGGGAAAACTGAATTAGCCAGAGTGGTAATGACATCAGTTGATGTAAGGAATCTGGTGGAGCGTTTGCTGCAATGGAGCGGGCGAAGACTAGATACAAGTTCACCGTTGGTTGATGCGCGATTACCTGATGGAAGTCGTCTGCATGCTGCAATTCCAGAAATTACTGCACGAAATTGGTCTATAAATATTCGCAAACATCTTCTAAATAAATCCACGCTATCTGATTTAGTTTCAAATCAAAGCATTAATGAAGAACTTCAAAATTTACTCACTGGCTCGGTTAATGCCGGACTCAACATCCTTGTTTCTGGCGCAACTCAAGCTGGAAAAACTACCTTCTTGAACGCTTTGATTAATCAGATTCCGGTAAAAGAGCGGGTTATAACAATCGAAGAAGTATTTGAATTAAGCCCGAATCTTTCTGATCATGTCGGATTACAAACTCGCCCGGCCAATATTGAAGGCGAAGGCGAAATTAATATGCGCCGTTTGGTTAAAGAATCATTACGAATGCGGCCAAACCGCTTAATAATCGGAGAGGTGCGGGAAGCAGAGGCACTAGATCTATTGATTGCCTTGAACTCCGGATTACCAGGGATGGCAACAATTCATGCCAATTCGGGAAAATCCGCAATCGCAAAGTTACAAACATTGCCGCTTTTGGCTGGTGAAAATATTTCCAGCAAGTTCATCACGAAAGCAATTGCCAGCTCAATTAATTTGGTGGTGCATTGCCACCAACTTCCCTCCGGAGCCAGAAAAGTTTATGAAGTAGTTGCACTAACCGGACGGGCTGAAAATGAACAGATTGAGAGTATGAAACTTGCTCGATTTGATTCGAGTGCTAACGATTGGCAAATCGAGACAAGCAATTGGCAAAGATTT
>CALMJB010000028.1 GCA_937864205.1 uncultured Actinomycetes bacterium
ACGTGAAATCAAAAGTTAAATTTTGCGAAGAGTGCGGCAACATTTCTGAAGACCAAAAATGTCAGATCTGCAGTGACCCCCGTCGCGATTTAAAATTTATTTGCGTGGTTGAAGAAAGTAAAGATGTACTAGCAATTGAAAAAACTCGTGAATTTCAAGGTAAGTATCATGTACTTGGTGGTGCAATTTCACCGATTGATGGAATTGGCCCAGAAAATTTACGAATCAAAGAATTACTAACTAGGTTGCAAGATGTTGAAGAGGTAATAATTGCAACCGATCCAAATTTAGAAGGCGAGGCAACCGCCACTTATCTTTTGCGGCTATTGAAACCAATTGGAGTAAAGGTTTCGCGGCTTGCTAGTGGTTTGCCGGTAGGTGGAGATTTGGAATATGCAGATGAAGTTACCCTCGGCAGAGCCTTCGAAGGCAGACGTAAAATCCAATAATCTCATAATGTAAGACATAGATTGTCTTGAATAATGAGAATAAAGATATCCAGCGGGTTTATTCTGCCACCCTTATGCCATGGGTTTAATCGTGCAGAAATACGGTGGCTCTTCCGTTGCTGATGCCGAAGGTCTTAAACGTGTGGCTAGTCGAATCGTTGCAACTAAAAAAGCGGGGCATCAAGTCGTAGTCGTAGTCAGCGCCATGGGCGATACAACCGATGAATTGATTGATCTTGCGAAAGAAGTTTCCCCAATTCCAAATGGTCGCGAACTAGACATGTTATTGACTGCAGGCGAGCGAATTTCTATGGCTCTGCTTGCAATGGCGATAGCAAATCTAGGTCACGAAGCTCGATCATTTACCGGAAGTCAAGCGGGAATCATCACAACATCAACGCATGGCAAAGCACGAGTCATTGATGTTGCGCCTAGTCGAATTACCGAGGCACTCAAAGAAGGTGCAATTGCAATCGTTGCCGGTTTTCAAGGAGTTTCTCAAGATACAAATGACATTACTACCTTGGGTCGAGGCGGATCAGACACAACTGCAGTCGCACTTGCCGCGGCCCTTGAAGCAGATGTTTGTGAAATTTATACAGATGTTGACGGAGTTTTTTCCGCAGACCCACGAATTGTTCCAACCGCAAGAAAATTAAAAACTGTAACTTATGAAGAGATGTTGGAATTAGCAGCAACTGGCGCGAAAGTTTTACATCTTCGATGTGTTGAATATGCCCGAAGATTTGATTTACCGATTCATGTTAGATCATCTTTTTCAAACAGAGAGGGAACATGGGTGGTTAAAGATCATCCAGAAGGAGGAGAAATGGAACAGGCAATAATTTCAGGAATTGCTCATGATAAAAGTGAAGCCAAAATCACGATTGTCGGTGTACCTGACCGTACCGGAGTGGCTGCCCGCATTTTCCAATCAATTGCTGATGCTGACATAAACGTTGACATGATTGTGCAAAACGTTTCTGCTGCCGCAACTGGATTAACTGATATTTCTTTTACACTGCCCAAATCTGAAGGCGCAAATGCGACCGCTGTTCTAAAAAAGATTCAGGGCGAAGTCGGGTTTCAATCAATTCAATACGATGATCAAATTGGCAAAATTTCATTAGTTGGTGCGGGAATGCGCTCACACCCCGGAGTTACCGCAACCTTTTTTGCATCCCTTGCCGATGCTGGAGTTAACATTGAAATGATTTCGACCTCTGAAATTCGAATCTCGATAGTTTGTCGCATTAATGATTTAGAAAAAGGTGTAAAAGCTGCTCATACCGCTTTTGACCTAGATTCTGAACAGGTGGAAGCAGTTGTTTATGGTGGGTCTGGTCGATGAGTAAAAAACCATCACTTGCTGTAGTTGGGGCTACTGGTGCAGTGGGCAAAGTAATGCTTGAGATATTGTCGCAACGACCAAATGTTTACTCAGAAATTCGCTTGATTGCGTCTAAAAGAAGTGCCGGAAAGAAATTATTTTGTCGCGGCGAAGAACTAACTGTTGTTGAATTATCTGAACAAGCCTTTGAGGGAATCGATATTGCAATGTTTGATGTGCCGGATGAAGTCTCTGCGATTTGGGCACCAATTGCCGCCGAAAAAGGTGCTGTAGTAGTTGATAATTCCGGCGCATTTCGAATGGATAATCAAGTTCCACTAGTCGTACCCGAAGTAAACCCCGATAAGATTAAAAATCGTCCAAAAGGAATAATTTCTAATCCAAACTGCACAACTCTTTCGATGATTGTTGCAATTGGTGCATTGCATAAAAAGTATCAGGTAAAAGAATTGGTGGTCGCTTCATATCAGGCGGCTTCAGGCGCCGGACAATCTGGAATTGATACATTAAAAAAACAATTTGCCGAAGCACATGGAAAAAATCTTGGAGAATCGGCAGGAGATATTCGTAAATCTGTTTCTGTACTAGATCCATTCCCTGCCCCATTGATATTAAATGTAATTCCATGGGCAGGATCGTTAAAAGCAGATGGTTACAGTTCAGAAGAACTCAAAGTTAGGAATGAATCAAGGAAAATTCTTGATTTGCCTCAATTGAAAGTATCTGCGACTTGTGTTCGAGTTCCGGTGATTACGACCCACTCACTTGCTGTTCATGCGGTATTTGAAAAACCAGTTTCAAGAATTGAAGCACAAAAATTGCTTTCAGAATCGGCTGGTGTGAAATTAGTGGATGACCCCGAAAATTATGTTTTTCCAACTCCAGCCGATGCAGTTGGTACCGACCCGACATGGGTTGGCAGAGTGCGTGAATCTTTAGATGTTCCTAATGCACTAGAACTATTTGTTTGTGGTGATAATTTACGTAAAGG
>CALMJB010000029.1 GCA_937864205.1 uncultured Actinomycetes bacterium
TACATCGAGAAACAATTGGAACTTGTTCGTTACTTGGCGCGGCGACTTTTGCGCTGCTTGAGCCTACGAGCCTTCCAATTTCAATAAGTGGAGTAATAGCAGGTTGTGTGGTGATTGGATTTCGGGCGATTTCAATCAAATATAAATTGAATTTGCCCAAAGTTAATTAGATTTATTTTCTAAATATCTTCCTAAAAACTCAGTTTTAAATTCAAAAAACTCATTTTTCTCAATTGCGGTGCGCATCTGGTTCACCAAGTTGATGATGAAAAATTCATTATGAATTGTTGCCAATGTCGCTGCCACCATTTCCTTAGCGCGGAACAAATGACATATATAAGCGCGGCTGTAATTTTTACAGGTGTAACAGTTGCAACCGGCTTGAATCGGTTCAAAATCTCGTTTGTATGGCGCATTTGAAACATTGAAGCGACCACGATCGGTGTAGACCGAACTTGTTCTCGCTTGTCTTGATGCGGAAACACAGTCAAAGGTATCGGCACCGTTTTCCACTCCGATAAATAAGTCTTCGGGTTCACCGATACCTAGAAAATGGCGGGGTTTATCTTCAGGTAATTCCTGATTTACCCAACCAAGAATTTCGCGCATCATGTTCTTATCAACCGCTCCACCTATGCCGAAACCGTCGAATTTGATTCCATCCTCTTCCATTTCACTCAAATCTTTAGCGGCTTTGCGGCGCAGATCTTCATGTTGCGCACCTTGAATAACCGCAAACAATGCTTGGTATGGTTTTTCTTTTCTAGCTTTAGTCAAACGGGAATGTTCTGCCAAACATCTAATTGCCCAACGCCTAGTTCTTTCTAAAGATTTAATTTGATAATTTTTCGTATCCATTAACGTGGTTAATTCATCAAAAGCAAACATGATGTCGGCACCAAGTTGATGTTGAACCTGCATCGAAATTTCCGGAGTGAATCTATGTTCAGAACCATCCAAATGAGATTTGAATGTGACGCCATCATCATCAACTTTTGCCAAACGATCTTTTTTATGTGCAACCACTTCTTCTGGTTCTAAATCTTCAGTCATGGCAATAACTTTTTTAAATCCAGCGCCAAGTGACATGACTTGGAACCCACCTGAATCAGTGAAAGTTGGTTTATCCCAATTCATGAATTTTGATAAACCACCAGCTTCATCAATGACTTCTGAACCCGGTTGTAAATAAAGATGATATGCATTTGCCAAGATTGCTTGCGCGCCAAGTTCTGCCATTGAATCTGGCAGAACTCCTTTTACAGATGCTTTTGTACCAACTGGAATAAAAGCCGGAGTTTTAATTTCGCCATGTGGTGTTTTAATTACGCCAGTTCTGCCTAAGCGACCTTCAAGGTTTTTCTCAGTTTTAAAAGCAAACATCGTGGTCAAGTAAATCAATGAAAACGGATAAGTGGGAATTTTGATTTTTTAACATTGTTATCGGTTTGTTATTTCCTATTAAGAGCCTGATTTGAACTCAGGGGTACTAATTTTCCTGCTTTTCAGATACCTTTGCTCCTCTAACTGGCGAGTAAGTCAGCATTTATTGATAACCAATAGTGATCAAATTCGGGAGGAAAGTTGTCTAAACCTTCAGAGGTTTTGGAGAAAGAACCAACCTCGGCTTCCAATTTTAAAGATCAGGTAGAACTACGTTCACCAAAACAAATTGCGTGGGCAAGATTTAAGAGAAATAAAGTTGCTATTGCCAGTGGATTAGTCGCATTGTTTTTTGTTGCCTGCGCATTTTTGGCACCAGTTATTTGTGGAATATTAAATTTAAGTCCAACTAAGACTTATCCAGAAACGCTAGATGAATTCGGCATGCCAATAGGGGCAATCGGTGGAATTAGTGCGGCACACCCGCTGGGAGTCGAACCTGGTGTAGGTCGTGATTTGCTAGCCATGTTGCTATACGGATCGCGGATTTCATTCACAGTTGCACTCGTAACAAGTGTTACTTCAATTGGAATGGGTATGTTGATTGGAATTGCCTCGGGTTATTTCAAGGGTAAATTTGATGCAACGGTAGGAAGATTTTCAGATTTTCTTTTAGCCTTTCCAGCTACTTTCATGATTGTTGCGCTTTCACTTCCGCTAACTCAACGGGTTGAAGCACTTAATATTGCAAAAGATAATGGCGCCAGAATTGTTGTATTAATTACCTTCTTCGTATTTTTTGGCTGGATGGGCTTTGCTAGGTTAATTCGTTCACAAGCACTCAGCATGAGAGAGCGAGATTTTGTAATGGCCGCTCAAGCATTAGGTGCATCAAATTGGCGAATTATTTCTAAAGAATTGCTGCCAAATCTTTGGCCAACCGCAATCGTTTTCTTGTCCTTATCTCTGCCCGGATTTCTCTCTGCGGAATCGGTATTTTCATTTTTAGGCGTTGGCGTACAAGCTCCAGCATCAACTTGGGGATTGGTCCTAGCTGACGCGATTACATATTGGAAGGAAGTTCCCAGTTATTTATTGATTCCATCCGGGATGTTAATTGTTGTTGTTTTATCACTAAATTTGTTAGGCGATGGCGTCCGGGATGCCTTAGATCCAAAGGGTGATCGATGAGAAGCCAAAAAATAGATTTCCGTAGCAATACGGTTTTCCATTCAACAATGGATAAAGCCAAATCAAAGTCAGATAGTGTTTTGCGCGCGCAAGCATTAACTGCAGGTTTGGTGCTGTACCCCGAATTACAAAAGTAATTTGGGATATAACTAGGAGGATAAATGTCTCTTAAGAAATCGACAGTTCGTCGTTTCCTTGCATCAGGTGCTGCGCTTGCATTAGCAGTATCAGGTGTAATCGTAAGCGCGACTGCCCCTGCAAATGCTGCCCCTACAACTGGCGGTACTTTGTATTACTTCACACACCAAGAGCAATTTGATCATGTGGATCCACAGCGTGTTTACGTTGGTCGCGATATCGCATTTTTCAATTCCTACTTGTATCGCAACCTTGTTATGTACAAGCCAGTAACTGGTCCAGCCGGCTCATCACTTGTTGGTGACCTTGCAACCAATACCGGTGTACCAAGCAACAAAGCGAAAACATGGAAGTTCACATTGCGTCCTGGCGTGACTTGGGAAGATGGTTCCGCGATTACCTGTGCTGATGTTAAGTACGGTATTTCTCGTACCTTCGCTCAAGATGTAATTACCGATGGACCAACATATGCAATCACCATGTTGGATATTCCAGCCGGCAAGTACAAAGGTCCATATTCGAAAGAAGGACAAGACCTTTATGACAAGGCTGTAACCTGTTCAAAAGACAACCGAACTGTAACGTTCAACTTGTCTCGTTCAGTTGCAGACTTCAACTATGCAATGACTTATCCAGCTTTCTCACCAGTCAAGGCAACAAAAGACACCGGTGATAAGTACGATCTACGTCCATTTGCTTCTGGCCCTTACAAATTAGATACGTACAACATCAATGATGAAATGCACTTAGTACGTAATCCAAATTGGAAGAAAGCCTCTGATCCAAACCGTAATCCTTATCCAGATGACATCCGTGTTCGATTTGGTGTCGCCGAAGATCTTCGCGACAGCATCTTCACCGATGACTCAATTAAGAATGCGGTTAACTTAGATGGTTTGAAGCCAGTTGCTAACAAAGCATTCTTCGCAAACCCAGCAAACGCTGACCGTCGCTTGAACGTATACGATCCTTATGTTCGTTACGGAGCGATGAACGTTTCAGCTGGAAAGATGGATTGCTTAGAAGTTCGCCAAGCGGTCTTCTTCGCGATCAATACACAAGCACTTATTGATCTATCAGGTGGACGTGAGTTCTATGGTGATCCAGGTGATAACCCAGTTAAACCAGTTCTTGGTTTGGACTATGCACCTACCACCGGAAATATTCACGATCCAGCTTGGAAGATCACCGGAAATCCAGACAAGGCTAAGGAATTGTTGGCAACAGCAAAGACCAAATGCCCAACAACATATGACAAAGCAACAAACCCTGCAAAGGGAATTACTTATGATCTATCAAATACTGCAACCAATCAAAAGGCTTCAGTATTGATCAAAGATGCTTTGACATTGGCTGGAATCAATGTGAAGTTCAACTTCATTCCATCAGGTCAGTACTACTCAACAATCGGTGACACCACCAAGCAAAGCGATATTTCCGCTGCTGGTTGGGGTGCTGACTGGGCAAATGCTTCAACAGTTATCCCAGAGTTGTTCACCAAGGAGGGTGGAGCTAACTACACCCAAAACTGGAATGACCCTGCATATGCTGCATTCAAAGCGAAATCTGACAAAGCACTAGCTGAGACAGATCGCAAGAAGCAAGCTGCAATGTGGAAAGAACTATCACAATATGTGATGGATCAATATTGGATTATCCGTCCGATTTTCTCGAAGGGCCAATTCGTTTGGAACTCCGGAGTCGGTGGAGTCGGATATTGGGAACCACAAGGTAACTTCTTGTTTACCGCAATTTACGTAAAGTAAATTAAAAGTAGTTTGGCGGAGTGATGATTAATTTCATCACTCCGCTAAACACATGTTTAGCTAGTTAAGTAAGAAGGAGAATTTAGATGTTGAAATACATCGGCAGGCGTGTGGCATACACCCTTGCAATTCTCGTTCTCATTTCACTAGTTGTGTATTTAATTTTTGATGTCCTGCCCATGGATCCGGCAAGACTTACCTGCGGAAAAACCTGTCGTCCAGATGTGGTGGAAGCGAACCGTCATCGACTCGGTTTAGATGTTTCAGTTTGGCAACAATGGTGGAGATTCATCGTTGGATTATTTAAGGGCCGAGATTATGCTGAAGGTGTCGCGGCATTTCATTGCCCCGCACCATCATTTGGCTATTCATTTAATCGCCACGAATGTGTTTCCAAGTTAATCGGACAAGCATTTCCAGTCACATTTTCACTTGCATTAGGCGCTTTCGTAATGTGGCTAGCACTCGGCGTTTCACTCGGAGTTTGGGCTGCTCGTAACAAAGGCAAATTTGTTGATCGCGCCAGCACAACTTTCGTTTTAGTTGGAACTTCACTTCCAACATTTATTTCTGGAATTTTGATTTTGTTATTTATAGTTGTGAAATTTAATTTGGTCAGTCCGATTGATTTAGGTAAATGGCACAATCCATTCACTGACCCGTTCGGTTGGATTAAAACTTTCTTTTTCCCTTGTTTAACTTTGGCGCTGGCATACGCGGCTTCATATACCCGATTTACTCGCTCTAACGTAATTGAGACCACCGCAGAAGATTTCATCAGAACCGCAAAAGCAAAGGGTTTAAGCGCTCGAACAATTATGCGCAAACACACATTGCGAGCAGCGCTGGCTCCGATTGTGACAATTGCCGGTCTGGATTTTGCCGGTTTATTAGGTGGCGCAATTATTACTGAAGGAATTTTCAATTTACCAGGACTTGGTAGATTATCAATCAGAGCAGTTTTACAAGATTATGACCTACCAGTAATTGTTGCTACCACATTACTTGCAGCTGCATTTGTAGTGTTCATGAATTTGATTGTAGATATTTTGTATGCATTTATAGATCCTCGTGTAAGAGTCGCATGAGTGCATTCTTAGAAGTTCAAAATCTTTCAGTAAGTTTTCCAACCGAAGATGGTTTGGTAAAAGCGACTAACGACATCTCGTATTCAGTAAATTTAGGTGAAACACTAGCCATTGTCGGAGAATCCGGATCGGGCAAATCGGTAACAAACTTAGCGGTAATGGGTTTGCACAACCCAGCAAAAACCGAAATTTCCGGGAAGGCGATTCTAAATTTACCAAGTGGCCCGATTGATGTTATTTCAGCGCCCGAAGAGGAAGTAAGAAAACTTCGAGGCAGCGCAATGTCGATGATTTTTCAAGATCCTATGTCATCGCTTCATCCATATTATTCAGTGGGTGATCAAATCTCTGAGGCATGGTTGCTTTATAACAAAGGCGATAAAAAAGCGGCTCGAAATCGTTCAATTGAAATGTTAGATCTTGTTGGTATTCCAGATCCTCACAAGCGAGTTGATGAATTTCCGCATCAATTTTCTGGCGGAATGCGCCAGCGAGTAATGATCGCAATGGCTTTGATTAATAATCCAAAGTTACTGATTGCGGACGAGCCAACCACCGCATTGGATGTAACAGTTCAGTCACAAATTTTGCAATTGATAAGAGATATGCAAAAAGAATTCAACATGGCGGTCATTCTTATTACCCATGATTTAGGTGTAGTTGCTCAAGTAGCAAATCGAGTCTGTGTCATGTATGCCGGAAAGATTGTCGAAGAGTCAACTATTGATGATATTTTCTATGACTCAACGCATCCTTATTCGATTGGTTTATTAGCTTCGATTCCGCGTGTTGATAAATATCATGGTGAGCGATTAAAGGTGATTAGTGGTCAACCGCCATCATTGATTAATTTGCCTTCTGGCTGTTCATTTCAACCACGGTGTGAATTTGCTAAATATGTACCGGGAAATAAGTGCGGAATCGAAACGCCATCGCTTTCGCAGATTTCCACTAATCATAAAGTTAGTTGTCATTTAGATAAGACTCAGGTACAACAATTGAAGAAACAGGCCATGTAATGCGGTCAATTTCAAGTGAAGTTATTTTGGAAGCTAGAAATCTAACTAAGTATTTCAAGTCAACTGCCGGTGGCGCTTTCAATCGCCAAAAGGGTGTTGTTAAAGCGGTTGATGATGTGACATTTGAAGTTCACAAAGGTGAAACCGTTGGTTTGGTTGGTGAATCCGGTTGCGGAAAGACGACCGTAGGTAGAACTTTGGTCAAACTTTACGATCCAACATCTGGAGACATAATTTTTCAAGGCGAAAATATTTCAAAATTTAATCGCAAAAAAATGAAACCATTACGTTCAAAACTACAGATGATTTTTCAAGACCCTTATTCGTCGCTTAATCCGCGACATACAGTTGGCACAATTGTTGAATCTGGATTTGATATTCATGGCGTAACGCCAGCGCAAGGGCGAAAGCAAGCAGTTCAAGAATTACTTGAACTAGTCGGCTTGAATCCCGAGCACATAAATCGCTTTCCGCATGAGTTTTCAGGTGGGCAACGTCAGAGAATTGGAATTGCTAGAGCGCTCGCATTAAAGCCAAGTTTAATTATTGCCGACGAGCCAGTTTCAGCGTTAGATGTTTCGATCCAAGCACAAGTTGTTAATCTTCTTGATGATTTACAACGCGAGCTAGGACTTTCCTATCTTTTTGTTGCACACGATTTATCGGTGGTGCAACACATTTCAGATCGAGTTGTGGTTATGTACCTTGGGAAGATTATGGAACAGGCTGCAACAGAAGAGTTATTTACTAAGCCACGTCATCCTTACACAAAGGCATTGCTATCTGCTGTGCCAGTTCCAGATCCAAAGGTTGAGCGCACTAGAGAGCGAATAATTTTGAAAGGTGATTTACCTAGCCCTATGAATCCACCAAGCGGGTGTGTATTCAATACCCGATGCTGGAAAGCGCAAGAAAAATGTAGGGTCGAAGTTCCGGCGCTTTACGAAATTTCTCCAAAGCACCAGATTGCCTGCCACTTTCCAGAAAATTAAAGTTTTTTTACTTTAATTTTCCATTCACAGCAATCAATTTATCTTTAATCGACACGGTTAGGTTAAGTGGGTCTCCAACTTTTGCATCACAAGCGACCGCAAATCCAAATGTAATTGAAGCATTTGCTGCAATCATGTCAGTTGGTTGACCATTGATGTTGTTATCGCCATCTAAAACATCAACACAATTTTTCCCACCGGCATTTGATGCGATGACTATTGTCGCTGGATCAAGTTCGCCGGAACCACCATTTTTTATAGTTACTGAAAATTTATTAGCTACCTGTCCCTTCACCCAATTTGATGCAAATTTTCCGGGAGTGAAATGCTCTGGCTCGGTAAGAGTTATGTTGATGCCGTTTCCTAAATCAAGTGGCGATCCAAAACCAGTGGTAATTGCCGGAGCTTCAGATTGAACTAGTTCAGAGGCTTGTGGATTCGGCGTATTGCTCTTGGTTTCTCCACCACCGCATCCAGCAAGAAGTAAAACCGCAGTCGGGATACTTAAAACTTTGGTGAGATTCTTAATTGAGCTCATTTGCAAATTTCCCCTAACCTAGAAGACAGATTTCTAATTTAAAAATTCCTGGCACTGCCCAAAACTTTACCAAATACGAACTCGTTGTTCCTTTGGTAAGTAGTGTTTATCGTTGCTTTTTACTGAGAATGCATCATGAAATTCATCTAAATTGGCTACCACTTGATTACAGCGAAATTCATCCGGGGAATGTGGGTCGATTGCGATGCGCCGGCGCACCTCTTCGGGGCGATATTTTCCGCGCCAGGATTGCGCCCAACCTAAGAAAAATCTCTGCCAACCGGTAAAGCCATCAATTGTGGCCGGCTCTTTTCCAGCCAGGCTGATTTGATAAGCCTTATAAGCAATTGTGAGACCGCCTAAATCGCCAATATTTTCGCCGATTGTCAGCGCGCCATTTACTTTTACATCGGCAGCCACGGTTGGTGAAAGCTGGTCATACTGCTTAATTAATTGGTCAGCCCGTTTTTCAAATTCGGTGCGATCAGAATCGGTCCACCAATTTTCTAGATTGCCATCGCCATCATATTTAGAGCCTTGATCATCGAAGCCGTGTCCGATTTCGTGGCCAATTACCGCGCCGATTCCACCGTAATTTGCCGCGTCATCATCGGCATCAACATCGAAAAATGGCGGTTGCAAAATCGCCGCCGGGAAGACAATCTCATTCATGCCTGGGTTGTAATAAGCGTTAACGGTTTGGGGAGTCATGAACCATTCAGTTTTATCAACTGGGGAACCGATTTTGCTCAATTCATAATCTTGGTTGAACTTAGCAATTTGGGCGATGTTTTCAATTAAATTATTTGGTTTGATTGTTAACTTTGAATAATCACGCCATTTATCGGGATAGCCAATTTTTGGCGTGAATTTCTCAAGTTTTACCAAGGCTTTTTCTTTAGTTTGCGCCGACATCCAATCAAGGGCTTTGATATCGATTCGATAAGCCTCAATTAAATTTGCCACTAATTTCTGCATTCGCTCTTTAGCTTTTGGTGGGAAATGGCGTTCAACATAAATTTGGCCAACCGCTTCACCTAAAGCGCCTTCTACTAATGCCACCGCACGTTTCCAACGATCTTTTAATTGCGGAATTCCAGAAAGCACCGTGCCATAAAAATTAAAATTTTCATTAACCAAATCTTTATTCAAATAGGCAGCTTTGCTGGATAGTAAATGCCAAGTCAGCCAGAACCGCCAGGCATTTGTATCAAAGCTGGCGAGCAATTCATTTATCCCTTCAAAATAAGAGGGTTGCCGCACGATTACTTCAGATAAAACCTTTTCTGGAGTACCAGTGGACTTTATCCAAACTGGCCAATCAAAATTTGCCACCAATTTTTTAAGTTGATCGCCAGTCATCTTGTTATAGGTCAAAGTGGCATCGCGATCTTTGACTTGATCCCAGTGCGTCTTAGCGATCTTGGTTTCAAGTTCCAGAATCGATTTGGCGGCAGTTGCGCCATCGGTTAGCCCGGCTAATAAGAACATCTTTTCAATATGAGCAAGCAAGGCAGAACGGATTGGCGCGTACTGTTCTTCGCGGTAATACGCCTCATCAGGTAGCGACAGTCCAGATTGACTTAAATAAATAATGTTACGGGTTGAGTCTTTGTGATCGGTCGTTACGTATCCGGAAAAGATTCCGCCCATACCGGCTGCTTCAAATTCACCAAGAATTTGGCAGAAATCTGACTTAGATTTGATCGAGAGTGCTCGGTCTAATTCTTTTGAAATTGGCGAGATTCCAAGTGATTCGATTTCTGCTTCCGCCATGAAAGATTTGTATAGGTCACCGATTTTTTGGGCGTTGCTACCGACCGAGGGATTTTGTGAGGATTGATCTTCAATGATTTTGCGAACCTGTTTTTCCGCTTCTTCAAATAACCAATAAAAGGCGCCATCGCCGGCTCGATCTGATGGAATCTCGTACTCATCTAGCCACTTGCCATTCATGAATCGAAACAGATCATCTTGCGGACGCACCGATTGTTTGATGTGCTTTAAGTCCAGACCACTTCGCATGGGCGGCACTCTACCGATTTAAGGACTGAAATTCCTATCTGATGAATTAGTTGAAATTTCAAGTAAACTTCGGTCATGGCAAAGCCGGTGCAATCGAATTCGAAAACAAAAGCTAATTGGTTGAATCCGCGCGAAATGAAGGCTTGGCGAAATTACATAATCTCCGCCCGCAGATTGTTAGATGCCTTAGACAATGATTTAGATGGACATGATTTATCAATGCCAGATTATGAAGTTTTAGCGCAATTATCTGAGGCACCTAATCGTCGGATGCGAATGAGTGATCTGGCGCAGACCGCGTTGATTTCCAAATCGCGACTTTCTCACCGCATGAAGGTGATGGAAAAGGCTGGCTGGGTGCGCCGCGAAACTTGTCCAATAGACAAGCGTGGCTCATTTGCCATCATGACTGAAAAGGGATGGCGCGCAATAGTTAAAGCTGCGCCAGATCATGTGGAGAGTGTGCGCAAACGGTTCATCGATAACTTAAGCACCAAGGATCAAGAGGAAATCGCCCGGATATTTAATCGAATTGGTTTGGAACTGCGCGATCAATATCAGCGCGAAGAGAAGTAGTTAGAGAAATAAAAAAACCCCGCCGTTGCCGGCGGGGTTTCTAAAAAGACTTTTTTACTTAGCCTTCTTACGACGACGACGCTTTGGAGCAGCCGCAGCCTTCTTACGACGACGACGCTTTGGAGCTGACTTAGCAGCTTTCTTGCGACGACGACGCTTTGGAGCTGCTTTTGCAGCTTTTTTACGACGTTTTGCCACTTATTTCTCCTTACAGAGTGTGGTTCGGATCCGTCACCGAACCGGTTCGAGGATAAGCGTGGCACTAATTGACAAAAGATTCCACTATTTTTCACTAAAACTTAGGGGTGTGTCGCAACTTTATTTTTGAAGTTTTTTGTGCAAATTAATCGCATTTTGACACCTAATTTGGTGCATTTTCACCTTATAAGTGAGTAATGAGGTAGTAAAAAAGCATTAATTAGGGCGCAAATCATTAAATTTAGTAAAAAATTGCTGAATTAATTCAAATTTGCCCGTTTTTTTCGTTCTGCGGCTGCAAACTCGTTAGTAGATAGGTCGTAATTCCAGAACTTAGGGAAACTTTTGGCAGCCAAAATTACAAAGCCAATGCAAAGTAACCCGCCACTTACCACCGAAGTACGCAAACTGGTTCGATCTGCCACTAATCCCGATCTTGCCTGCCCACCAAGCGGACCTATTGAGTACGAAAGTAATTCAATCCCGGCCAATCGTCCGCGATATTCATCTGAGATGGATTGATTCCAAACCGCACTTCTAAACAGAGCAGAGATTTCATCGCAGGCACCAGAGATCATAAGAAATAAAAGCACCCACCAAACATTGTCAATTAATCCGGCCAGTGTTATTGCCGCGCCCCATCCGATTGCTGCAAATGTAATTGCCCGACCATGGTGGTTTACACGGTTAATCCACTTGCTAGTAACAATTACTGCGAAGGCTCCAACCGAAAGTGAGGCATAAAAAAATCCAAGTGACCAAGGTGCTTTAACTTGTTCGGCCCAAAATGGAAAAAGTGCGTAAGGAAATGCAAAAAACATCGCCGCTAAATCAACACAATAAGTTCCTAATAAATCTTTGCGGCCAAGGGCGTATTTGACCCCGCCCACCAGGCTGGAAAGTGAGGGTTTTTCGCTCTCTTTAGATGAAGGCACCGGCAAAACTTTAAGCAGAATAACAATTCCAATTAAGTAGGAAAGCACATCTAATGCGAATGCAATTTTAACTCCAGCGGTGGCAATAAGAATTCCAGCAATTGATGGCGCCACAATTAAATTGAATTGTCTTCGCAAACTGATTAAAGAGTTTGCCGCTGGCAGATCTTGATGGCTAACTAATCTGGGCAGCATCGCATCCGCGCTGGGTCGCTGCAAGCCATCGACAGCGGCAAATAAAACTGTCACAAAATAGATCAACCAAACCTTCGGATTAGGAAGCAGTGCATTGACTAGTAAGACTGCGGTGATAAGTAAGGCACTGGCTTCGGTGAGAATCAGCATTTTGCGTCGATCAATGTGGTCAGCCAGAACCCCGCCATAAAGTCCAAAAATAATTAGTGGAATTAATTCAACTAAGCCAAGCAAGCCAACCGCTAGGTATGAGTTGGTTAGCTCTTTAAGTTGAAAGGGCAATGCCACATAAGTGAGCATGATGCCAAAATGTGAAATGAAGCCAGAGATCCAGACCAACCGGAAATCGCGGTACTTTTTAAAAGGCGCAAGATCCATTCCGAACTTGCTCAACTTGCTGGTCAATCTTGTAATCGCAATTTGATTGGGGATTTAATCCTTAAAACTTTGCTCATCTGTCGGAAATTTACCATCGGCTACATCCTTCGCCCATTCTTTGGCCGCATTGCTCATTTCCGTTCTCAAATTTCGGTAAGCCTTGGCAAGTTTTGGTGGATTTTGCGTTAATCCCATCAAATCTGTCCAGACCAAAACTTGGGCATCGCAATGAACTCCGGCGCCGATTCCAATTGTCGGTACCGAAACCATCTTCGTTATCTCTTTCGCAAGTTCGGCTGGCACCAACTCCAAAATGATTGCAAAAACTCCCGCTTCAACTAATGCTTTTGCATCATCTATTACCCGGGTTCGATCTGCGCCACGGCCTTGAACTTTGAATCCACCAAGTGCGTGAACTGATTGCGGAGTAAGACCGATATGACCCATCACCGGAATTCCGGCATTAATTAAGGCTTTGATTTGTGGCACGACTTTTCGGCCACCCTCTAATTTAACCGCCTGCACCTTCGCCTCTTTGAAGAACCGAATTCCGGTGGCAAGTGCTTGCTCTGCGCCAGATTCATAAGAACCAAATGGAAAGTCAGCTACCACCATTGCAGTTTTCGAGGAATTAACTACCGCTCTGGCCAGCGGAATCAATTCATCTACCGTGACTGGAATTGTGTTTTCTTCGCCAAAGAAATTATTTCCGGCGCTATCGCCGACAAGTAAAACTGGAATACCAGCTTGATCAAAAATTGCAGCGCTCATTTGCTCGTAACTTGTGAGCATGGCCCATTTTTCGCCGGCCGTTTTCTTAGCAGCTAATTGGGTGATGGTGACG
Source organism: uncultured Actinomycetes bacterium (assembly GCA_937864205.1). Taxonomy (GTDB): domain Bacteria; phylum Actinomycetota; class Actinomycetes; order Nanopelagicales; family Nanopelagicaceae; genus CALMJB01. The sequence continues at coordinate 13,267 of CALMJB010000029.1, forward strand.
CGGGATGTAGTGGCGTTACTCATTTGCTAGTACCAATTTGCCAGCAGTAAAAGTTCATTGGAAATTGCTCCGATTCTGATCAAGGCCTATAAGGTCCCTGTCTGACGCGCTAATTCTATCTTGTTGTACTCTTGAAAAGTGAAGCCGGAAAATTCCCAATTTATACAACAGATTGCCAGTAATTCGACTGGCAGTGGAAAAACTCTTGGTCAAATTCGCATTGCTTTGGCACAAGTAAATCCAACTGTTGGAGATCTGGCGGCAAATGCTGAGTTAGTTTTGAAGCATGCCAAAGATGCTGCCGAATCTGGTGCAGTTGTTGTGGTTTTCCCCGAAATGGTTTTAACCGGATATCCAGTTGAAGATCTAGCCAACCGTCCGACCTTTAGGGCGGCATCAATTAATGCAATAAATAAATTAGCAGCAGATGTAAAACTAGCCGGCTTGGGCGAGCTGACACTATTAGTTGGTTATCTCGGACAATCTTCCACAAATGAGCCGCAAAATTGCCTAGCGGTAATTCACCAAGGCGAAGTTCGCATCAACTATATAAAACATCATCTGCCTAATTACGGGGTGTTTGATGAATTTCGAAACTTTAAGCCCGGTGATAAATCAGTGGTAATTCGAGTCTGCGGCGTCGATATCGGGCTGGCAATTTGTGAAGATATTTGGCAATCCGGTGGCACATTCTCTGAATTAGCCCGCCGAACTCCCGGCTTGATTTTGGTACCTAATGGTTCACCGTATGAACGAAACAAAGATGATCGACGTTTGGAATTAGTTAAACAACGTGCCCGAGAAATTGGTGCACCGTTGGCATATGTAAATATGACTGGCGGACAAGATGATTTGGTTTTTGATGGTGACACGATCGTGGTTGGCGCTGGATCTAATTTAATTGCACGTGCACCGCAATTCATGGATGGTCTGATGGTGGTCGATTTAGATGTTTTACTTAATACATCTACGCCAGATTTAGTTATTTCTGAACCGCCAATAATTGCTTACCAAAAAATACAACACGGAGTTGCAGTTCGACTTTCCGATGAAGAAGAAGTCTGGCAAGCGCTTGTAATGGGATTACGAGATTACGTGATCAAAAACGGATTCAAATCGGTGATTGTTGGTTTATCAGGTGGAATTGATTCGGCTTTGGTAGCGGCCATCGCTTGCGACGCTATTGGTGCAGATCGAGTTCATGGAATCGCCTTGCCCAGCAAATATTCTTCTGCACATTCTTTAAATGATGCCAAACAATCGGCAATAAATACCGGCCTAAATTTTCGAGTAATTGAAATCGAACCAATGGTGCAAAGTTTTGTCTCTAATCTGCATCTTTCTGGAATTGCCGAAGAAAATATTCAAGCTCGGGTGCGTGGTTCAACTTTGATGGCGCTTTCAAATTCCGAAGGTCATTTAGTTTTAGCAACCGGAAACAAATCAGAGTTAGCGGTTGGATATTCCACTTTATATGGTGATGCGGTTGGCGGTTTTGCACCAATTAAAGATATTTATAAGACCGATGTTTGGAATTTAGCAAAGTGGCGAAATTCCGTAGCGATTTCCCAAAATTTAGTACCGCCGATTCCGCAGAATTCAATTGATAAAGAACCCAGTGCGGAACTGCGGCCAAATCAAAAGGACACTGATTCCTTGCCAGATTACAAATTGCTTGATCAAATTTTGCGAATATATATAGAGGGAGATGGCGGAAAAAGTGGTGCAATCTCTGCCGGTTTTGATCAACAATTGGTGGAACGGGTCTTACAAATGGTTGATCGTGCGGAATATAAGCGTCGCCAATATCCACCTGGTACGAAAATCTCTGCCCGCGCATTTGGAAAAGATCGCCGATTGCCGATTACCTCACACTGGATCGAAAAATAATTTCGCAAAGTATTTGCAAGTAGCGAAATTGCAGAACCCTTTTTAGAATTTACCCATGTCCAAAATCGATAATTGGTTATTCACCCGCAATCGGGTGTTGGATTTTGGCTTGATTTGCTCCTGTTATTGCTGCTGATTTTTTGCGCAATTTAAAAACTTTTTAGCACTTTTCTAAATTAAAAATCTAAGCAATCTAATTAAATGAATTATTAGGAGAAAAATGAAAATTTACAACGACATCACAGAAGCATTTGGTAACACACCATTAGTGCGATTAAATCGAATCACCGACGGTGCAAAAGCTAATGTCTTCGCCAAATTAGAGTTTTACAACCCCTCATCATCGGTAAAAGATCGAATTGGAATCGCAATGGTCGATGCCGCCGAGCGAAGCGGACAATTAAAACCCGGCGGCACAATCGTCGAAGCAACCTCTGGAAATACCGGAATTGCACTGGCAATGGTTGGCGCTGCCCGTGGTTATAAAACTATTTTGACTATGCCAGATTCAATGTCAAAGGAACGGCGCGCACTACTTCGCGCTTATGGTGCGGAATTAGTTTTGACTCCGGCGGCAGAGGGAATGAAAGGCGCAGTTGCCCGCGCTGAAGAGATTGGTAAAAAAGATGCGGTGCTGGTCAGACAATTTGAAAATGATGCCAACCCCGAGATTCATCGCAAAACCACCGCCGAAGAAATTTGGAAAGATACCGATGGCAAAGTCGATGTATTTGTTGGTGGAATCGGAACCGGCGGAACGATTACCGGAGTCGGACAAGTTCTAAAACAACGCAAACCAGATGTAAAAATAATTGCAGTTGAACCGGCCGATTCACCGATATTAAATGGTGGAAATCCCGGACCGCATAAAATTCAAGGAATTGGTCCTAACTTCGTGCCAGCGATATTAGATAGAAAAATTTATGATGAAGTTATCGATGTAAAAACCGATGATGCAGTTAAATATGCAAAACGGGCTGCCGCAGAAGAGGGCATCTTGGCCGGAATCTCATCCGGTGCGGCATTGTGGGCTGCATCTGAAGTTGCAAAACGAAGTGAGTTTGCCGGAAAAAATATTGTGGTTTTGCTGGCATCTTACGGTGAGCGCTATCTATCTACCATTCTGTTTGAAGGTTTAGTCGACTAATGCAAAAAACTTCAATCGTTAAAAGAATGTTAGAAGATTTAGATACCGCCCTGCTAAAAGATCCAGCGGCTCGTAATCGATTAGAGGTCTTGCTGACATATCCAGGATTACATGCGGTTTGGGGATATCGAATCGCAAATTTTTTGTGGCGAATTAAATTAAAACTAATAGCTCGAATTTATTCCAACTGGATTCGAATGATTACCGGTGTGGAAATTCATCCGGGCGCAATAATCGGTCGAAGATTATTCATCGATCACGGAATGGGAGTAGTGATAGGACAAACTGCCGTGGTCGGAAATGATGTGATGATGTATCACGGTGCAACATTAGGAGCGCGGGCTTTTGGTCCAAATCAACGGGGAATCAAGCGACATCCAACAATTGGAAATTCAGTTGTGATTGGTGCCGGGGCAAAAGTTTTGGGAAATATAAAAATTGGTGATGGAGTAAGAGTGCGAGCAAATTCAGTGGTGACCGAAGATATGGCAAGTGATTTAAGCAAATCGGCAACTTACATAATTTGATTAGC
>CALMJB010000030.1 GCA_937864205.1 uncultured Actinomycetes bacterium
CAGTTTTTTCATCTCGTAGTACCGTCAACTTATGAGTAATTAATGGATGATCAGCGACATGAACTTTCATAACTGAACTTTACTCTCATATCAATGCTTGCTTAAAATTCCATATTTTTTGAGCAATATTTGGTTAGGCTAATCACAAATGAATTACCAATCATTAATGGATCAAGCAATAGAACTTGCTAAATCGGCAGCAATAGAAAAAGAAGTACCAGTTGGCTCAATTATCGTTGATGAAGATGAAAAAATTCTTGGTAAAGGATTTAATCAAAGAGAAGGTTCAAATAATCCGATATCTCACGCAGAAATAAATGCGATTAATGATGCTGTAAAAAATTTAAAAAATTGGCGAGCGGAAGATTTAACTATTTTTGTCACGTTAGAGCCATGTGTGATGTGCGCTGGGGCAATTCTGCAGGCAAGATTTAAACGCCTAGTTTTCGGTGCTTGGGATCAAAAAGCTGGCGCTGTTGGATCAGTGTGGGATTTAATTCGCGACCCAAGATCCCTTCATCAAGTAGAAGTTGTTGCTGGTATCAAAGAAACAGAATGTAGTGAGTTGTTGCAAGATTTTTTTAAACAGTTTAGAGATTGAAATCTTTTCAGGTATCGTCACCTTTGGTGGCGTGTCCGAGTGGCCTAAGGAGCACGCCTCGAAAGCGTGTGTTGGGGAAACTCAACCGTGGGTTCAAATCCCACCGCCACCGCAGATTAATTAATAATTTTGTATGAAGGATTAAGGATTACCAAGTTACCTTGGTTTTCACCCACCATACCTTCTGCATTCAAAGTCGAACCAACATCTAAGCCAGAAATTTCGCGTCGACCTAAAAATTGCAAAGTCACCCCGCCAGTTTCATCCCAAATCTCAACATCTACTGATGGAATTGAATTGTTTGGTGCGGTTTTTATTGAAGTTACTTTGCCCTGAACTTGCGCACGGTTACGCCAACTAATACTTCCGATTTTTTGCAATTTTCCGGAATAAGTTGAGTTATTTGCATTTTTTTCTACCGGAATAAAGTTGCTTTGCAATCTTGCTGGGGTGTCACTCTTTATTTTTTTTATAGTTTCATGTTTTGGATGAATTAAATCTTGGGTTCCATTAAGAATTCGTTCCACATCAAATGGAACGATGGTTGCAACAACTCTTTCTAACTGTGAAATTGGACGGGCAATCTCGTCTGCGGTTTGATCGTGAAGTAATCGGCCAAGAAGTTTTGAATATGCCCTGCGAGGCAAAAGCAAAGTAAGTTCTACATCTGGGCTGGCAGTTGCTCTGATTGCGTAATCAACCGCTGCGTTTGCGATTCTACGATCGGGGCAATCTATTAATTCCAGCGGAATGTCCGAGGTCGAATCATTTTCATTCCACTGGTTGCGAATTTTTTCAGCTCTACGGTCATCAATCACAAAATGAACCGCGGTTAAATTTCTTGGGTTTAGAGATCGCGCATATCTAACTGTTCCAATAGTTGCTAGATCCACATTGTCTACTAGAACCGTGACATCATGTCTGGCAATTGAGGTAGCTCGATCTGATTTTTCTGGCACGTTTAAAACCGCAATTTCAGCTTTATATTGTCGATTTAATCGCAATAATGTCATAACTAATATCGGAGTAATTGCCAGAATTAACCATGCACCCTCTGAGAATTTAACAACTGCAAAAATAATTACAATCACAAAGGAAACAACGCCAGAAATTAAGTTGATTACATAACTACGGCGCCATTTATTTTGTTTTTCTTTAAGTGATTTTCTCGCCATTCCAAAACCAGTAAGCGAAAAGCCGGTAAATACTCCTAATGCATAAAAAGCAACTAGATGTTCAACCGATCCACCGGTCGCGACTGCAAGAATTGTCGCAGCCGCAGCAAGCAAAATGATGCCATTTGAAAAAGCCAATCGATGACCACGTTTAGTTAATTGGCGAGGTAAGTACCCATCGTTGGCCACAAAATTAACTAGGTATGGAAATCCACTGTAAGCAGTGTTTGCGCCGGCAAATAAAATCAACATTGTTGCAGCTTGAACGATGTAGAAAAAAACCGCCCCAAAAGTTCCACTTCCAAGTGTTGCTTTGGCAATTTGTGAAATTACAGTTGGTGATCCAGTTTCATATGGTGTGGCTAAAGTTAAATGCGCAAAATATGAAATTCCAAAAACCAGCGAACCTAGAATCAAACTCATCATTACCAGAGTTTTTCGAGCATTAACTCCCTCGGGTGATTTAAATAGTGTCACACCATCTGAAATTGCTTCTAATCCGGTTAGTGATGCTCCACCATTTGCGAATGCACGCAACAAAATAAAAATTGCGGCAAAGGTCAGTAATGATTGAGATTGCCCAATTGCAACTGTTCCCTCAACTGACGGATTAAATTTTGGTAAATCGCCAGAAATTGAGCGAATTATTCCGGTTACAAAAACTACCAACATCGAACCTACGAAGAAATAAGTCGGGAAAGCAAATGCTTTTCCTGCTTCTTTTACACCGCGAAGATTTCCGTATGTTAAGAAAAGAATTATCGCGATAATCATTTCCATTTTATAAGGCTGAAGATTTTCAAAAGTCGAAATAATTGCATCTACACCGGCTGAAGATTGAATTGCTACGGTCACGATGTAATCAAGCATTAGGGCGACAGCAGCAAGTTGGGCAGCGAGCGGGCTTAAGTTGTCTCGAGAAACTACATATGCTCCACCAGATTTCGTGTAAATCGAAACCACTTCACGATAAGAAAAAGTCACTATTACTAAAACAATCAAAACCACGATTGTCATCGGCATTAGTATTGAAAAAGCGGCTAATCCAAAAGCCGGCAAGAGAGCTCTTAATATTTGTTCGCTTCCATATGCGGAAGATGAAATGCAATCAGAGGATAAAACTCCTAATGCATATCGCTTACTTAATCTTTGATGGCTAAGGGTGTGACGATTTAAAGGATTTCCAAGCAATTTGCGCTTGATGCGATATGAAATCGAATCACGCAGGTGAGCATGATCTTGCAAAACTTTAGGTTGTGGTGCGTTATCTGTCCAAGACTTTGCCAATTTAGTAGCACTCTCCAATAATCAAATTTTACCGCGATAAAGTTTAAGTCCAAAACCGAGCGTATGCTTTGCATATGCAAGTGAAAAATCAACTATTTATTGGCGGTAAGTGGATTGATACCAATAAAAAATTAGATGTAATTAATCCTGCAGATGAAACATTAATTACTCAAGTTTCACTTTCAACTGATAAAGAACATGAATTCGCATTAGAAAGTGCCCACCAAGCATTTCAAAGCTGGAGTAAAACTGCCCCGCGCGTGCGCGCTGAAATTTTGCGAAAAGCTTTTGAGTTAATGATTGCGAATGCAGACTTCTTGTCAGAACTTATCACCAAAGAAAATGGCAAAGTTTTAGCAGATTCCAAAAGTGAAATTTTGTATGCAGCTGAATTTTTTAGATGGTTCTCTGAAGAAGCGGTAAGAATTGAAGGCGAATATAGAACCTCACCATCCGGTGACAAGAAAATCTTGGTCACCAAACAACCAATTGGTGTATCAGTCCTAATTACCCCTTGGAATTTTCCGGCTGCAATGGCAACCAGGAAATTAGGACCAGCACTTGCAGCTGGGTGCACGGTTATTTTAAAACCAGCCTCTGAGACCCCACTTACAGCGATAGCCATAGTTCAATTACTCGAACAAGCAGGGGTTCCTGCTGGTGTGGTTAATTTAGTTTTGCCTGAAAAAACTGGCGAAGCGATTTCAAAAATGTTGCACGATAAAAGAGTCAGAAACTTATCTTTTACCGGGTCAACCGAAGTTGGCAGATTATTGCTCAAAGAAGCCGCAGATAGCGTAATTCGATGCAGTATGGAACTAGGCGGAAATGCTCCCTTTATCGTTCTTGATGATGCCGACATTGACGCGGCGGTTGCTGGTGCGATGATTGCAAAAATGCGAAATGGTGGCGCAGCTTGTACATCGGCAAATCGCTTTTATGTATCTGAAAAAATTGTTAAAGAATTCACCGAAAAGTTCTCAAAAGAAATGCAGAAATTAAAAGTTGGAAATGGTTTAGATAAATCAACTCAATTAGGTGCATATGTATCTATAAAAGAAAGAGAAAAGATTGCTGAACTAGTTAGTGCTTCTATCAATGCAGGCGCAAAGGTAGAAATTGGTGCAAACAAGCCAAATGCAGCTGGTGCTTTTTATAATCCAACCGTCTTATCAGTAAAAAAAGATAATTTAATTCTTGAAAAAGAAATATTTGGACCAGTCGCTCCTATAGTTTCATTTAAGTCGGATGAAGAAGCAATTCAGTTGGCTAACGCCACAGATTTTGGGTTGATAAGTTATGTATTTTCAGACAATCTCAGCCGTGCTTTGAAAGTTGCCGAATCCCTTGAATCTGGAATGGTGGCAATAAACCGGGGAGTAATTTCAGATCCAGCGGCCCCATTTGGTGGATACAAGCAAAGTGGTCTAGGTCGTGAAGGTGGCTTTGACGGAATAAATGAATTTCTTGAAACAAAATATATTGGCTTAAATATTTAAATTTTTCTGGCGGAGGATGAGGGATTTGAACCCTCGATAGGTTTCCCTATACACGCTTTCCAAGCGTGCGCACTCGGCCGCTATGCGAATCCTCCAATTAATGCAGGGAAAACCTTATCGGTGGTCATAACTATGATTTGCCACAGATCCCTCGTGCGGCATTAACGTGCCGAACTCCCCCAGGGCAGAAATGCAGCAAGGGTAGGCTCGCTCTGATGGGTGTGCGGGGGATCCTTTTTATAGTGTGTAAAGAGCAATTAAATATGTTTTATGAAATGAGTAAATGAATAATGAGTTTGACCTTATATAGAAAATATCGACCATCGATTTTTTCTGATGTCATTGGTCAAGATCATGTAACTGTGCCGTTATCAAATGCTTTAAATTCAAAAACAATTCACCACGCTTATTTATTTAGTGGACCGCGTGGGTGCGGAAAAACATCTTCAGCCAGAATTCTTGCAAGGTCACTAAATTGCGAAACTGGGCCAACTTCAAATCCATGTGGTGTTTGTCAGTCATGTAAAGATTTAGTCGCAAACGGTCCTGGCTCAATGGATGTAATTGAGATCGATGCAGCCACTCATGGGTTAGTCGACGATGCCCGAGATCTAAGGGATAAAGCCTTTTTCGCCCCAGCAAGTTCAAGATACAAGATTTATATTATTGATGAGGCTCACCAATTAGGTCCTGGCGCTGCTAATGCTTTGCTTAAAGTTGTAGAAGAACCACCTCCACATGTGCTTTTTATATTCGCTACGACCGAACCGGAAAAATTGATTTCTACAATTCGTTCCAGAACTCATCATTATCCATTTCGGCTAGTGCCGCCGGCAGTTCTAAGTAAACATTTAGAAAAAGTCTGTGAAAAAGAAAAAGTTAAGGCAGAAAAAGGGGTAATTGCGTTAATTGTAAAGGCCAGCGGTGGTTCGGTTCGGGATGCTTTATCAATTTTGGGTCAAATAATGGCAGGTTCTGATTCTGATGGAATTAAATATCAATCAGCTGTTCAATTATTGGGCTTCACTGATACATCATTAATAGATTCGGCAGTTGATGCCATTGTGGCAAAAAATTTGGGTCAATTATTTGAATTAATCAATAAAGCAATTGATTCTGGGCAAGACGCTAAAAGATTTACGCAAGACTTACTTGAAAGATTTCGCGAGCTTTTAATTGCAAATTCTGCGCAAGAACTAGAACAAATTTTGGAAGAAATTCCAACTGATCAATTAGAAGTTATTCGCAAGCAATCCAAGTTATTCAGCAAATCAGAATTACTTCGAATTTCAGATTTAATTTCTGAGGGCTTAAATCAAATGCGCGGTTCTAATGTACCGCGGTTAGTTCTAGAGCTCATTTGTGCCAAAATATTGATTAATAGTTCATCTCAACCAAGCACTGCAAAGCCTCAAGAAAGTCAGGAAGTACTAAACAAACCAAGTTCAACTGCCGCTATTAAAAGCCAGCCGGCTATTAGAAAATCAAGCAATTCTGACATTACAGATTTACACAAATTTTGGCCAGAAGTGATCGATAATGTAAAACAAAAGCGGCGATTAACCTGGTCATTATTGAGTTCAAGCGCAAAAGTTATTTCTACAGATGAAACTTCTATAACAATTGGAATAATTAATGCTGGCGCTCGTGATTCATTTATTCGATCAGGTAGCGATGAAATCCTGGCTAAGGCATTTGAAGAAGTTGCCGGTGTCAAGAAAAAAATTGAAGTTGCTATTGATGAATCAGTAATTAAACCAGATTCAAATCAAGGCGAAGATTTAGAGGACAAACCGCAAATAAGTGCTGAAGAATTACTTGCAAAAGAACTCGGCGCAAAAGTAATTAAAGAATAGCTGTTTAAAATGTATGAAGGAATAATCCAAGATCTAATTGATGAACTCGGAAAATTACCAGGTATTGGTCCAAAAAGTGCCCAACGAATAGCATTTCATATAATCCAATCAGAGAATATTGATGTAACTAAGCTTGCTGAAATCTTAAGAGACGTGAAATCAAAAGTTAAATTTTGCGAAGAGTGCGGCAACATTTCTGAAGACCAGAAATGTCAGATCTGCAGTGACCCTCGGCGCGATTCAAAATTTATTTGCGTTGTGGAAGAAAGCAAAGATGTACTAGCAATTGAAAAAACCCGTGAATTAGATCGGAAGAGCACACGTCTGAACTCCAGTCACAGCGATAGATCTCGT
>CALMJB010000031.1 GCA_937864205.1 uncultured Actinomycetes bacterium
ACTTAAACCAAATCTATAGTTTTATTGAACGAGCAAAGAAGGTCGTTGCCGCCGGTCGACCAGACTGCATGTTTTGTTCACTGCCAATTGATCCAGAAGGTCATCTCTGTCCAAGAGCAAACGGGTACCGGCGATGAATGCTATTTCTCAATCTGATTTAGCTGCTGGTGAATTAAAAGTTGTCGGGCGATTAGTGGATGCTTCAAATGCAACATTGTTTGCTGAAATCGTTTTAAATGCAGATAGTGAACTTAATCCCAAAGTGATTTACAAACCGATTGCCGGAGAGCGACCACTTTGGGATTTTCCAGTTAGCACTTTGGCTAATCGCGAGTACGCCGCATACCTTTTAAGCAATTTAGCAGGATTCAATTTAGTTCCTAACACGGTTCTGCGCGAGGGACCATTTGGTAAGGGAATGGTGCAAGAGTGGATTGATGTTGATGAAACTGTCGATGTAATCACCTTTGGGCAGAGCGAAGATTCAAAATTGCGATCAATGGCTCTATTTGATGCAATCATCAATAACACCGATCGAAAGTATGGGCATTTGCTGATCACTGAAAAGAAATCGGTCTATGGTTGTGACCACGGTGTGACTTTTCATGAAGAGGACAAATTAAGAACTGTCTTGTGGCAGTTTTCCGGAATGCAATTTAAGTCAGACGAGCAGGAAAAATTGGCAAAATCGTTAGAGGTTATTGCGCAGCCAGAATTCTTAGAGCTACTTAGCGAAGCTGAAATCAATGCAGCTAAAATACGAATTAGTAGATTGATAAAAGATGGCAAGTTTCCATATCCAAATCCAAATTGGCCAGCGGTGCCATGGCCGCCGGTATAAAAACCTGGGAATAGTTAAGAAAATAGAATGAGTAAATTCTCTAGCTGGCCGCAAACATTTATTCCGCAGCCGATTGATGTGGCAAAACCAAAGTTGCGATTGCATGATACAAACCGTGGTCTAGTTGAAATATCTGCTGATAAAAAATTTGCCATTTATGTATGCGGAATCACGCCTTACGACGCTACCCATCTTGGTCATGCTGCCACCTATTTAACTTTTGACCTAATTAATAGATATCTGAAATTTATTGGTACTGAAGTTAGGTATGTTCAGAACATCACAGATATTGATGATCCATTATTTGAACGAGCTAAGCGAGATTTAGTCGACTGGCAATCTTTAGGGACATCACAAGTTCAACTTTTTGCCGATGACATGACTTACTTACGAGTGATTCCACCAAATAATTTCGTAGCCGTGACTGAAAAAATTGATGATTTCGCGATAGCAGTGAAGAAAATGATTGAAAACGGTTCAGCGTATCGACTAGAAAACGACATATATTTTGATTTAACCGATTTTTTATCAGAATTAAAGTTGCCACTAGACCAAGCGCATCAAATATTTGCAGAGCGGGGCGGAGACCCAGATCGGAGTGGAAAACGAACTAAGTTAGATCCGATTCTTTGGTGTGGACCTAAAGCAGGTGAACCATCGTGGCAGACGGTTTTAGGAGCCGGGCGCCCTGGATGGCACATCGAATGTGTTGTGATCGCTAGTGATTATCTAAATAGTGAAAAAATGGAATTTTCGATCGATTTGCAGGGGGGTGGTAGCGATTTAATTTTCCCCCATCACTTCATGTGTTCGGCAATAAATCAAAAACTTAATCAGAAAAAGTTTGCGCAGTATTTCATTCACACCGGAATGTTGGGTTTAGATGGCGAAAAAATGTCTAAATCAAAAGGCAATTTAGTATTTGTCTCGAATTATCGAAAAAATGGGTTAGACCCTATGGTGCTGCGACTTGCTTTGATTAAAGATCCATTTCAATCTGATCGAATGTGGGAAGAAAAGAAGATCGCGCAGGCTGCCATCGAAATTGAATTGATTCGAAGCGCTTTAGCATTGCAAGCATGTCAACCAGTTCGCGCTGTTATTGAAAAGGCTTTGCATCAAATCGCAAATAATCTCGATGTTAAAAGCGCGATCCAAACGATTTTAGATTGGTCGAAATTGAGTTTAGATGTTAAAAATAATGAAAATAAAGAAAAATTTGTAAATGAAACCGGTTTAATGGCTAGATTCTTAGATTCGGTACTCGGAATCGCCCTTTAATTACGCTCAAAGTAGAATTGGCTTAATGAGTTCTACGATCTCTACCCTGCGAAAAGCGTTGAGTGAGCGGGTGGTGATTGC
>CALMJB010000032.1 GCA_937864205.1 uncultured Actinomycetes bacterium
GTGGCGGGTGAAGGATTCGAACCTTCGAAGGCAAAGCCGGCGGATTTACAGTCCGCTCCCATTGGCCACTCGGGCAACCCGCCGAAATAGCAACGTAATAATCGAGTTAAAACATCGCCAATCGTGTTGCGAAGATTACCTAATTAATTCTTTTTCAGGTAATTAATAACCACATCCAGCACAAATTTAAAAGATTATCAAGGTTGATTTCCTATCGGATTATCTGGCACTTAAAATCAACTTATGGCTGACTCAAGTTTTGATGTGGTTTCCAAGATAGATCAAATGGAATTAGACAACGCCTTCAATCAAACCGAACGGGAAATCAGCACCAGATTCGACTTTAAAAACACTGGCACCAAACTTTCCAAATCAAATCTCCAAATAACAATTGAATCCGAGACTGAAGAACGTGCAAAAGCTGCTTTGGATGTATTTAAAGAAAAACTGATTAAGCGAAATGTCTCACTTAAACATCTAGAGGCTAAAGATCCAGAATTAAGCGGCAAGATTTACAAAATAAGTTGCAGTTTTTCAGAGGGAATCTCAACAGAAAACGGTAAAAAGATCGCAAAAGTTCTAAAGGATGAAGGACCAAAATCAATCAAAGCTCAGATTCAAGGTGATGCGGTCCGTGTCTCAAGTAAGAGTAAAGATGATTTGCAAAATGCAATCGCACTGATTAAATCAAAAACTTGGGAATTTGCAGTGCAATTCACAAATTATCGATGACAAATAATCGATTCGGCTTAGGGCTTTTTTATGGATTTGGTGCTTATGTAATTTGGGGTTTACTGCCTATTTATTGGCGGTGGCTCTCCCGCGCTAGCGCTTTTGAAATTCTGACTCACCGAGCAATTTGGTCGCTGTTTTTTTGTTTTTTGCTTTTAATTTTTCAAAAGCAATTGCGCACCACAATTAAATTACTTACTAATCTCAGAACTCTTTCACTACTAGCACTTACCTCTCTATTACTGACTACGAATTGGTGTATCTACATTTGGTCAGTGAGCGTTGATCGAGTTGTTGAAGCTTCACTTGGCTATTACATAACCCCATTAGTTGCCGTAACTTTTGGTGTTTTTGCATTAAAAGAAAAACTTAGGCAACTGCAAAAAATTTCAGTTACCTTGGCAACAATTGGTGTTGCGATACTCACCTTTGCATATGGTCGATTGCCCTGGATTGCATTAGGTCTGGCGGTTAGTTGGGGTTCCTACAGTTTGATTAAGAAGAAATTAAACGCCGGCGCGCTAGAGACACTTTCTATCGAAACTTTGGTGGCGTTTTTCCCAAGTTTTATTTACCTCTGGAGTATTGAGACAAACGGCACTGCACAATTTGGTCAAGATTTAGGATTTTCTTTCAAATTAATTTCAGCCGGAATCTTCACGGTAATTCCTCTACTTATGTTTAATGCTGCTACTACTCGACTACCATTAACAATCACCGGACTACTTCAATATATAACTCCAACAATTATGTTTTTGGTAGGAATTTTTTCGTTCAACGAAACTTTAGCCTTCTCTAAATTAATCGGTTTTCTTTTTATTTGGGGGGCACTTGCCTTCTTAGGTACCGATTTAATTAAGTCAGCGAGATCTTTCAACTAGCAAAGAAGTCAGCTTTATTAACGCCTGCCGAGCAGGAATTTCAGGCAATTTCATCAAAATCTCATTTGCTTCCTTTGCTAAATCTTTTAACTGTGCCCGAGCTTGGCTCAAGGCTGGGTGTTTTCTCAGCGCGGATAAAACATTCGGCAAGTCAGATTCAGCAATTTGTGAAGATAGTTTTTCGATAAGTGATTGATCTTTTGGATCATTTGATTTCTTCACTAATAATGTAATTAGCGTTGGCACACCTTCTTTAAGGTCAGTTCCCGGAGTTTTACCTGATTCTGTGGTTTCGCTCGCAATATCTAATACATCGTCGGCTAATTGAAATGCTATGCCAATTTTCTCGCCGTATTGAGTAAGTAATTCGATCTCTCGCTCTTTTGCACCGGCTAACATCGCACCAAACCGAGCGCTGGTCGCTATTAAAGACGCGGTTTTGTCACTGACGACCTTCAAATAATTTTCAACAGTCAAATCTGGTTTATCTTTATTTTGTGTCTCTGAAATCTGTCCGATTACCAGTCTCTCAAATGTTTTTGCTTGTAACCTCACCGCTTCTGGTCCTAGGTCTGCTAACAAATCTGATGCCTTTGAAAATAAGTAATCGCCAGTCAAAATTGCCACAACATTTCCCCAACGATCATTTGCGCTTTGCACGCTTCGTCTTAGTTTTGCCTCGTCCATCACATCATCGTGATAAAGCGTTGCCAAATGTGTGAGTTCACAAACCACCGCCGACTCAATTACTCCTTTGGAATCGGGATTGCCAAACTCTGACGCCAATAAAGTTAGTAATGGTCTAAGGCGCTTTCCGCCAGCTTCAACTAAATGCCGCGAAGTTTCTACCACTAATGGGTAATCACCTTTTATGTGACTTCTTAATAAATCCTCAACTTTTGCAAGCTTGGCAATAAGCCTTTGCTCAAGTTGGTCATCTATGTCGGTCAAACCGATCTTTGACATGGTTCTACTTTATGAAAATTGAAAAAGATTGGGTGATATTTAGCAATAGCGATGGGAACAAGCCCAATATAACCGTTGCTGCAGTTGTTGCGCCTATTGCAATTCGACTCTTAACCGATGGAATGGCAATCGAAATCGAATCATTTTGTGATTGCGCCACAAACATCAACAGAATTACCCGAATATAGAAAAAGGCAGCCAAAGCGGATGACAAAACTCCAAAAACAACCACCGCGATGTTTCCAGTTTCATATGCCGCTGAAAATATTGCGAATTTGCCGATGAAACCACTGGTTAGCGGAATTCCCGCAAACGAAAGTAAAAGAAATGCAAAACTTCCAGCGATGAGCGGACTTTTCTTGCCTAAGCCGGCCCACTTATTTAAATCAGTCACTTCGCCAGTTGCATCTCGAATCAAGGTAATGATTCCAAATGCCGCTAAAGTCGAAAGCCCATAAGTGGTTAAATAAAATAATGCCGCAGATAACCCAGATTTATTCAAAGCTAAAACTGCAGTCAAAATAAAACCTGCGTGCGCGATAGATGAATAAGCCAACATTCGTTTTACATCCCGTTGTGCTATTGCTACCGCAGAACCAAAAACCATGGTGATTATTGCGATCACGGAAATAATTGGTCGCCATTGATTTGCAATTGGCGAAAATACAACATAAAAAATTCTTAAAATGGCGCCGAATGCTGCAACTTTTGTAGCCGCTGCCATAAACGCTGTGACTGAAGTTGGCGCGCCTTGATACACATCCGGCGTCCATGCATGAAAAGGCACTGCACTGATTTTGAACAAAAGGCCAACCGAAATAAAAATCAATCCAATCAGCACAAATACATCGTTACCGTATCCACCACTAACTGCGCTGGAAATATCAACTAAATAAACCGATCCCGAGATGCCGTACAGGAATGCTGCGCCAAATAAGAAGAATGCAGATGAATAAGCCCCCAGTAAGAAATATTTGAGCGCTGCTTCTTGTGAAAGTAAACGTCTTCTTCGAGAAAGCCCGGCTAACAAATAAAGTGGCAATGAGAAAACTTCCAGCGCAACAAATAAAGTAATTAAGTCGCTAGCGCAGGTAAACAACATCATTCCAGCTAATGCAAATGAAAGCAGCGGATAAATCTCGGTTTGAATCGAGCCCTTGCTTGTTGATTCTTGCTCTTCTCTAGAGCCAGGAATTGCGGAAGCCTGTGCTACGAACTGTTCTTGATCGGAAATCAATAACAGCGCAAGCAATCCAATAATCAAGATCGTACCTTGCAAATAAATTGTGGCTTTATCAATTACTACCGAACCAATTGCGGCGGAGGTACTGCTACTACTTTTAATTCGATAAATCTGTATCAACGCAAGCAAAATTGCACCGACTGATATGAAAAGTTGTATTACTGGCAGATGATTTCGATCCAGAAAAGCCTCAGCTAAGACTCCTATGACTGCTGCTGCCAAGATAATTAGCATCGGCGACAGTAATAAGTACTCAAAACTTGGTGTGGTTAACATAATTGATTCACTGTTTCTTTTCTATTTCTTTACTTTGCTTACTGGATCTGAAAATCCATTGCTGGTGATAACCGTTTTTGCAGCGGGATTGATTAAATCTAAAATCGGTTTAGGAAAGAGACCCAACAGAATTATCAGTAATATAACTGGTGCAATTGCAACTCGTTCTCTAATATCTAAATCGGATAAATTCTCATTTGATTTCAGAGTCTGTCCATGTAACGCCCTTTGAACCGGAATTAATATGTACAACGCCGCCAAGATAATTCCGATTGTTCCAATTACCGCAGCAACCGGGTAGCGAGTAAATGTCCCAACCAAAACTAAAAACTCACTTACAAAACTGGCAAGTCCAGGCAGAGCCAATGAACTTAAACCGGCAATAAAAAAACTCCACGCCATCACCGGAGTAACCCTCTGTAATCCACCAAAATCTGCGATATTTGCCGATTTACGTCGGGCAATCATCCAGCCTGCAATTAGAAATAAAGCTGCGGTCGAAAATGCGTGATTGAACATATAAAGATTTGCACCAGACATTCCTTGAGTTGTCATAGCAAAAATTCCCATCGTGATAAATCCAAAATGAGAAATCGAAGTGAATGCAATTAAACCGCGAATATCCTTTTGCCCGATCGCAACTATGGCACCATAAATTATTGAAACTAATGCCAGTCCGATAATCCAGGGTGTGAAATAACGACTCGCTTCCGGAAATAGTTTTAGACAAAACTTGATCATTCCGTAAGTTCCAACTTTGTCTAACACTCCAACTAATAAAACTGAGGTGCCCGTAGTTGCGCTACGAGCTGCATCTGGTAACCATGTATGAAACGGCCACAGCGGAGCCTTGATGGCAAAGGCTAAAAAGAATCCTAAGAACAAAAGATTTTGTGTAGTTTGATCAATCTGTAAAGTTGAAAGTTTTTCAATGTCAAAAGTTTTTCCAATTTGATTTCCGGCGATCACATAAGTACCAATAATCGCCGCTAACATCAATAACCCGCCAAACAGGCTATACAGCAGGAATTTAACCGCTGCCGCAGCACGTTCGCCAGAACCATAACCAGCAATGAGGAAATAAACTGGAATCAACATTGCTTCAAAGAAGACATAAAACAAGAACAAATCTGTTGCCGCAAAGACTCCGATCATAAAAACTTCCAAGATTAAAACCAATATTTGAAAAGTTCGTACGCTCCATCTGCCGTTTTCGGATTCATTCCAAGTAGCAAGCAAAACAATCGGCACCAATAAAACCGACATCAAAATAAGTACCGCTGAGATACCGTCGACACCGACCGAATAATTAATACCAAAAGTGGGAATCCAATTTCTGATTTCCACAAACTGCATTCCGGATTGAGTTTTATCTAAACTGCCAACTAAATAAATTCCGATTAGAGCTACTAAAATCGAAATAGCTAATGAAATTTGCTTGACCAATACAGTTTTTGCAGTTGGTATGAAAAAGAGCATTCCTGCGCCAATCACGCAGATCAACATCATTACGGTCAATATGCTCATAAAGTCACCAACCAAATCGTGAAAATCAGAGCGGTCACACCCAGAATCATGAGCAATGCGTAACTGCGTACATAACCAGTTTGTAACTTTCGTAATGTCTGACCAGCATCTAGAGAGAGTGCTCCGACCAAGCGAACCAAGCCATCAATCACTATGTAATCGAAATTGAGAAGTGTCTTGACCAAACTTTGTCCAGGTTTTACCAAAACCGCATTATTAAATTCATCCTGAAGTAAATCTTTTCGAGCAAACTTGGTAAATACTGAAACATTATCGGGGGCAATATTTGGCACTTGCTTCAAGTATTTAATTGCAGCGAATGCAACGCCAATTAAGACAGCGGTGATTGCTGCTATAGAAATACTTGTTGCCGAGTAGTGCTCAACTAAATGTTGTTCGCCAGCAGGATTTACTACTGGTCGCAACCAATTAACCAGCGACTCACCCCGAGTGAATAAAAATCCGGTGCAGATCGAACCTAATGCTAAAACCACCATTGGCGCTGCCATTAAAAATGGTGCTTCGTGAGGTTCATCGGCGCGATTAGTCCAACGCTCGTTTCCAAAAAAAGTCATCAGCATTACCCGAGACATATAGAAAGCTGTTATCGCAGCACCAATCAATGCCAACGAACCAAAAATCAATCCCGCACTGCCCTCATGATTTAGGGCGGTTTCAATAATTTTGTCTTTGGAATAAAAACCGGCAAATGGTGGAACTCCGATAATTGCTAAGTAACCAAGTCCAAAAGTTACAAAAGTGAGCGGCATGAATTTTCCAATTCCACCGTACTTGCGCATATTCACTTCATCATGCATTCCATGCATGACCGAACCCGCGCCTAAAAACATACCGGCTTTGAAAAAACCATGAGTTAACAAATGCATGATTGCAAATGCATAACCAACCGGACCTAAACCAGTTGCCAAAATCATGTAACCAATCTGCGACATTGTTGAAGCGGCTAACGCTTTCTTTATGTCATCTTTTGCCATACCGACGATTGCACCAAATAACAAAGTGATTGCACCGATTATCATCACCATCATTTGAGCGGTCGGCGCAACATCAAAAATAAAGTTTGACCTGGCAATTAAATAAACTCCGGCGGTAACCATTGTGGCTGCGTGAATCAACGCCGATACTGGCGTTGGACCCGCCATCGCATCACCCAACCATGATTGCAATGGAAATTGGGCAGATTTTCCGCAGGCAGCTAAAAGCAACATTAATCCAATAGCAGTTAATGCAGACCTTGAAGCAGATTCAGCATGATTTGCAACTCCTGAAAAAGTAACCGTTCCAAAATTTGCAAACATCAACATCACCGCGATTGATAAGCCAAAATCTCCGATTCGATTGGCAACAAAGGCTTTTTTCGCCGCGGTTGCATACTCGGGTTTTTGATTCCAGAATCCAATTAATAAATAGGAAGCAAGTCCAACGCCTTCCCAGCCAACATAAAGATTCAAGTATGAATCCCCCAGCACAAGTAGAAGCATTGCTGCAATAAATAAATTTAAATAAGCAAAGAATCGTCTGCGATCTCGATCATGTGACATATATGCGATTGAATAAATATGAATTAGTGTTCCAACTCCGGTAATCAAAAGTACAAAACAAATTGATAGTTGATCTAGTAACAAAGTCGCATCAACTTTGAAGTCACCAACTGATATCCACTCAAAAAGTTTTTGGGTGACGGCTCGCTGTGTTACATCTCGAGATTTCATGGCAAAAAACTCGACGACAGCTATCACAAAAGAACATGCTGAAGCCAAAGTTCCGATTAAATGACCGTATCGATCAATTTTGCGCCCTAACAACAGCAAGATTGCTGAAGATAAGAGCGGAATTAAAATTAAATACAAAAGATTGTTAGAAGTGTTCATCGATTTAATAAACTCGCATCATCAACTGAAGCAGATCTACGTGATCTGAAAATCGTCACAATAATTGCCAACCCCACTACTACCTCACAAGCAGCAACCACCATGGTGAAAAAAGCAACCACTTGGCCGTCTAGATTTCCGTTAATCCGAGAAAAAGTTACAAATGCAAGATTTGCCGCATTTAACATCAACTCAATGCACATAAAAACCACGATGGAATTTCGCCGAAGTACAACTCCGATTGAGCCAATAGTGAATAACAGCGCAGAAAGATATAAATAGTTAGCGATATTCACTTATCGCTCGATTCATCTTCACTTTGCTGCAACTCAAACTGTTTACTTTCTAAAACATCGCCGCGCGCCTCTAAAACTCTAGAAATTGAAGTTGCAGCAGCGCTGCCATCTGGCAATCGAGCCGGGACATCAACCGCATTATGTAATGCATAAACACCAGGACCAGGTAAGCCCGCTGCCTCTGCAAGTTTCTTTCCCCGAAATCTGGCAGCTGAAAGATCACGTTGTGAAAACTTAGATCTGACTTTGTTCGAGTGAGCCAGCACCATTGCACCTAAAGCAGCAGTTATCAAAAGTGCAGAAATTACCTCAAAAGCCCAAACATATTTAGTGAATAACAATTGCGCTAACCCTTGTACATTCCCATTTTGGTTTGCAATTGATAATCCGTAAGCATTGTGGCTGATTGTTGCCCGACCAATCAATGAAACTAACAATCCGCCAATCCCGATTGCCGCGGTCACTGCAATAGGACGTAGATACTTAATATTTTCTAATAATGAGTCAGCGCTATCTACGCCAACTAACATCAAAATAAATAAAAACAACATCATCACCGCACCGGTGTAAACCACGATTTGCACTATTCCAAGAAATAACGCCTCTTGCGCGATATAGAAAATAGCCAGTGAAATCATTACCCACGCCAATAACAATGCCGAGTGAACTGCTTTCTTAACTAGCAACATTCCAATTGCAGCCAAGACCGATAACGGCGCTAATACCCAAAACAAAATCGCTTCAGGTGACTTTGTCATTCCTACTTCTAACGCAGTTCTAATCATTATTTACAGTTCCTTGAGATGGATGTGCACTTGTAACTTCACCCCGGTAATAATTTTCATCAGTGGTATTTGGATACATTGGATGTGGTGGTTTGACCATTCCGTTACGAAGTGGTGCAAGCAAATCTTCCTTCTCAAAAATTAATTTGCCGCGTTGATCATCGGCTAATTCATATTCATTTGTCATTGTTAATGCTCGAGTTGGACAAGCTTCAATACACAAACCGCAAAAGATGCAACGTAGATAATTAATTTGATAAACCTTGCCGTAACGTTCGCCCGGCGAGTAATTCTCATTTGGTTTGTTATCAGCACCTTCAACATAAATCGCATCGGCCGGACAAGCCCAAGCACATAACTCGCAACCAATACATTTTTCTAATCCATCTGGATGTCGGTTCAACTGATGACGGCCGTGAAATCTTGGAGCGGTTGGTTCTTTCACCTCTGGATATTGAACTGTGTTTACCTTTTTAAACATGCTTTTAAAGGTGACCCAAAAACCTAACAGCTGTTTTAATAATGGAGCCGGAGCTTGATCTGCTATGAATTTTGAATCTTGCTCAGCTTTACTTAAACCAAACTCATCATTTCTAGGAATCAAATTATTTGAGTCGTGATCTTCAAAATTCTTTGTCACTTCTTTGCCTCATCTCTAATTTGAATTACCTGTTCGGTGCGGTTTGAGATTGGTATAGGGAATTCTGGATTTTCCGGGGTAAAATTCTTGTAATCAGTGGCAAGTTTTGCCTTAGCGTTATCGGAATAATTTGAAATCACCAAGTAAATCAACACAACTGCAAAAGCAAATCCAAAAATCAAATATTGCGGCGCACCTTGATCTGACATAACTCTTAAAGTCGACACAATAAGAATCCACGCCAATGAGACTGGGATAAGAGTCTTCCAACCAAATTGCATAAATTGGTCATATCGCAATCTTGGTAAAGTTCCGCGCAGCCACACAAAAACGAAGAAAAAGATTAAAACTTTGGCGAAGAACCAAAATAAAGTGAACCAACCACCCAGCCAGGTTTCGGTAAAACCCAGACCAGGAAATGCCCGGTAACCACCTAAAAACAAAGTTGTTGCAAGTGAACTAACCGCCAAAATATTTATGTATTCCGCTAAAAAGAACAGTGCAAATTTCAACGACGAGTATTCGGTATGGAATCCACCTACTAATTCACCTTCGGCTTCAGCCAAATCAAATGGCGCACGATTTGTTTCGCCCACCATTGAGATGCAATAAATTGCAAAAGATGGGAACAAAATCACCGCATACCACCATCGATCTTGCGCCACCACAATATCTGAAGTCGACATCGAGCCGGCGTAAATAAAAACCGCTACCAACGAAAGTGCCATCGCGACCTCATATGAAATAACTTGTGCTGAAGAGCGCAATCCGCCAAGTAATGGATATGTCGAACCAGAAGACCAACCCGCTAACACAATTCCATAAACTCCAACTGAGGCAATTGCAAGTACATAAAGAACGCCAACCGGTAGATCTGTCAGTTGCATAACGGTTTTATGTCCAAAAAAACTTACTTCGCCCGTTAATGGAATCACTGCAAATGCCATAAAACATGTAGTGGCAGAGATTATTGGCGCAATTATGAAAACAATTTTGTCAGCAGTTTTTGGAATTAAATCTTCTTTTAGTGCAAGTTTTACGCCATCGGCTAAACCTTGAATGATTCCGAAAATTCCAACTCGATTTGGCCCGAGCCGCATTTGCATTCTTGCAACGATCCGGCGCTCACCCCAAACCGCCATAATTGTTAGGACTACACAAAAAATGAAAATTAGTAATCCTTTTAGCGCAATTACCCAACCTGGATCTTGTCCTAATAACTGCGCGACCATTCCTTTTGAGTTAATCATGCTTTACTCACTGAAACTTTTATGCCACTTGGTTTTGAAAATTTTGAAACCAGTTGAGCGCCAGTTGAATTTCTTGGTACCCACACAATATTTTCTTCAGTTTCAACAATCTTCAGTGGCGCAGAGATTGAAACTGAATCGGCTGAAATTTTTACTAATTCTCCCTCAACTAGATTTAATTTCTCAGCTTTAGTTCTATTTAATCCAATAATCGTTTTGCGCGCCGTACCGGCAAGATTATCTTCACCTTCTTGCAGTGAACCTCTATCAAGTAATAGTCGCCATGAATTCAAAATTGCTTCAGTTGGACCTAAATTTAAATTTTCTGTATTGGTGCCGCTAACGTGCCAATTTGAAGTCGATTTTTCCCACTTATCAAATTGCGCTATTTCGTTGGCGGCAGCTTTCACAGTTGGTAAATTGATTGGGCGTTTCATTTCATCAGCCAACATCGAAAGAATTCGCACATCAGATCGATTTAACGATTCAACTGCGCTTTCAAAACTTCTTGGTTTACCTTGCCAATCTAAGAATGTGCCATTTTTCTCAACCACGCTGGCAACCGGCAAGATCACATGCGCTACTTCGGTGGATGTACCAAATCGAATATCCATTGCAATTATTTTTTTATTACTTAATTGAGATTTTGCTGAACTTGAAATGTCGTTTGCATCAACGCCGCCCAGTAAAATCACATCTGAATCTTTCAAAATTTCATCGGTAGATTTACCAGTTTTTGTTGGAAGTTGATTTATTCCCCAAACAGTTTGTACATCTACCCGTGCTTTTGCATCTTGTACTGGGCGTAATCCCGGCAATAAATTGCCAATTGCACCAGCCGTTAACGCCGCTACTTCGCCGGCTCTGCGTGGTATCCAACCAAGTTTTGCACCTTTACTTGTGGCAAGTTGCTCGACGGAACTTAGTAATCCCTCGGTCTCTAGTGCTCGCTCGCCAATTAAAATCACAGATCGATTTGTTAAGCCATCAACTTTTTCAATTGCTTTCAATTCAAAGCCAGCACTTGCAGAAATGAAATTTGCCTTTAGTTTTTCAGTACCCCTGCTTTTAATTGGCGAAATAACAGTGACGGCAAGTTTGCGTTTTGTAACAGCCTTTAAAATCCTTAAGAAAACAATCGGAGATTCATCTTCTGGTTCAAAAGAAATCAAAACCACGTGGTCAGCATCATCAATATCTTTATAGGTGGCGTTAGGTCTGGCATTTGCTAAAAATTCTCGTTCCTCATTTGAATTTAATCTGGCTCTAAAATCAATGTCATTGGTTTGCAATGCAATTCGAGCGAATTTGCTGTAGCCATATGCATCTTCAAGTGTGGCTCTACCACCCATAAGCACTGCAGCAGATTTTGCATTCAACAATAATTTTGCAGCTTCAGATAGAGCTTCAGGCCATGACGCCTCTCGCAGAACTCCGGATTCATCTCTTATATATGGAGTTGTGATTCGATTTCGCGCTGATTCATATTTAAAAGCCCAACGACCTTTGTCGCAGTTCCACTCTTCGTTAACAGTTGGATCATCTCCGGCTAACCTGCGTAAAGTTTTGCCACGTCTGACATCGGTGCGCATTGCACAACCAGATGCGCAGTGCTCACATGCAGATGGATTTGAAACTAAATCAAATGGTCTGGCCCGAAATCTATATGTAGCACCAGTCAATGCACCGACCGGACAAATTTGCACAGTGTTGCCAGAATAATAAGAATCAAATGGTTCTTTCTCATAAATACCAACTTGTTGAAGTGCACCACGTTCATTCAAAGTAATAAAAGGATCACCGGCAATTTGTTCAGAGAATCTGGTGCATCTAGCGCAAAGCACACAACGCTCTCGGTCTAATAGAACTTGAGATGAAATTGCTACCGGTTTTTCAAAAGTCCGTTTAACGCCTTCATATCGAGATTGGCCATTGCCGTTACTCATTGCTTGATTTTGTAATGGGCATTCCCCGCCCTTGTCACAAACTGGACAATCCAATGGATGGTTTATTAGCAACAATTCCATTATTCCTTTTTGCGCTTTATCTGCAACGGTTGAAGTTAATTGCGTCTTAACCTCCATGCCATTTTCAACTGGAATAGTGCAAGATGCTTGTGGTTTAGGAAAAGCCCGACCATTGATCGAGATATCAACTAAACACTGGCGACATGCTCCGGCAGGTGCCAACAAAGGATGATCACAAAAACGTGGAATTTGAATTCCTAATTTTTCAGCCGCACGAATAACTAATGTTCCTTTTGGAACCGTGACTTCAAAACCATCAATCTTTAACGTCACATCTGTTGTAGTTGTTAGTTGATCGCTCATCAGGTCAAACTTCCTTGAAACAAAGTTGCTGCTACTGGATCAAATGGACAACCACCGTTTTGTAAATGTTGTAAATATTCAGCCCGGAAATATTTCAATGAAGAAATTATTGGCGCAGCCGCACCATCGGCGAGCGCACAAAAGGAACGACCGGCAATGTTGTCGCATAGATCTAGCAATTTATCTAAATCAGCTTCGCTGCCTCGACCTGCTTCCAAATCTGCCAGTGCTTGTACTAGCCACCATGTTCCTTCACGGCATGGTGTGCACTTGCCACATGATTCATGTTTATAAAACTCAGTCCATCGAAGAACAGCACGAACAATGCAGGTGGTCTCATCAAATATCTGTAACGCTTTTGTGCCAAGCATCGAACCGGCAGCAGCAACTCCTTCATAATCTAATGGAATATCTAAATGTTGATCGGTGAAGATTGGAGTTGATGAACCACCCGGTGTCCAGAATTTCAATTTATGTCCTGCTCTGATTCCACCGGCAATCTCTAATAATTCCCGCAAAGTAATACCAAGTGGGGCCTCAATTTGGCCCGGATTCTTAACATGACCGGAAAGTGAATACAAAGTAAAGCCCTTACTTTTTTCTGTACCCATTGATGTAAACCATGCCACCCCGTTATCGATAATTGCTGGGACAGAGGCAATTGATTCGACATTGTTAACCACAGTTGGTTTTGCATATAAACCTGCGATTGCTGGAAATGGTGGGCGTAATCTTGGTTGACCACGAAATCCTTCTAACGAATCAAGCAATGCAGTTTCTTCACCGCAAATATATGCGCCGGCACCGGCATGCAAAGTTAATTCCAAATCAAAACCGCTTCCTAAAATATTTTTTCCTAACAGCTTCGTTTTATATGCATCTTCGATTGCTTGTTGAACTCTGCGTACAACATGGACGATTTCTCCGCGAATATAAATAAATGCATGATTTGCCCGAATTGCGTATGAAGCAATGATTATTCCTTCGATTAGCACATGCGGATTTGCCATCAAAAGTGGTGTGTCTTTGCATGTGCCAGGTTCTGACTCGTCTGCGTTAACAACTAAATAATGTTCTTTGTTATCTCCTTGTGGAATAAATCCCCATTTGTTTCCAGTTGGAAATCCTGCTCCACCTCGACCACGCAAACCTGAATCTTTAACTAATTGAATTACTTCATCCGGCTTCATTTTCAAAGCTTTTTCTAACGCTTTATACCCACCATCTCTTTGGTAGCCAGAGATAGTAAATGAATCAGATTTTTCCCAATTTGAAGTAAGTACTGAAACTAATTTGCTCATTAGTTGTTTCCTGAATTCTTCATCTTTGATAACCCAAGTAATGATGCTTTCCCTGCGCTGATACCTTCATTTGCTAAACCATCTGAGAAACCGGCCAGCACTTCAGAGTTTTCTTTCCAAGTTCTTAATTTCTTTGGACCACGAGTAGGAGCGGGTGGATTTCCGGTTCTCGCTTTTTCTACAAATTCCTTCGCGCTTTCGACCGTTTGATTATCGTAAAACTCCCAATTGACCATCATCACCGGGGCGTAATCACAAGCCGCATTGCATTCAATATGTTCTAAGGAAACTTTTCCATCAGCACTTACGCCATCATGTTCTGAGCCAATTTGGTCTTTGAGCGCAGAATAAATTGCATCGCCACCCATCACCGCGCATAAAGTATTTGTGCAAATACCGATGTGATATTCGCCGACCGGTTTACGTTTGTACTGGGTATAAAAACTGGCCACTGCATTAACTTCAGCGGTGGCTAAATCTAATTTTTTTCCAATAAATTCAATGCCTTCATCTGTGACGTATCCAAAAATAGATTGCACATAATGTAAAAGTGGCATAACTGCAGATCGCGAACGCGGATACCTCGCGATAATTTGATCCATTTTTGTAATTTGTTCCGATGTGAAGTTTGCCGAACTCATCGATCAACTCCACCCATTACCGGATCAATTGAGGCAACTGCCGCTATTACATCCGCAATTTGTCCGCCCTCACACATTGCCGCTGTAGATTGCAAATTATTAAAAGATGGATCACGGAAGTGAACTCGATATGGTCTGGTACCGCCATCTGAAACTATGTGTGCGCCTAATTCACCGCGTGGTGATTCAATCGTTGTGTAAACCTGACCAGCTGGAACTCTGAATCCTTCAGTTACCAATTTAAAGTGATGGATCAACGCTTCCATCGATTGCCCCATGATTTCCCGAATATGGGCCAACGAATTTCCCATTCCATCTGCACCAATTGAAAGTTGTGCTGGCCATGCAATTTTCTTATCCGCAACCATTACTGGTGCTCCGGATAATTTTTCTAGTCGGTCAACACATTGTTCGATGATTCGCAAAGATTGTTCAAGTTCTTGCATACGAATTAAAAATCTTCCATACACATCACAAGTGTCAGTCGTTGGTACATCAAACTGATAAGTCTCATAACCACAATAAGGTTGAGCTTTTCTTAAATCCCAAGGTAAGCCGGCGGCACGCAAAACCGGACCAGTTATTCCAAGCGTTGTGCAACCAGCTAGATCTAAATAACCAATTCCAACTGTGCGCTTCATCCAAATTGAGTTACCTATTAACAATTTCTCGTTGTCTTTGAAGTTTTTGCGAAGTTGCGAAACGGTTTCCCGAATCTTTTCTAATCCGCCTTCCGGTAAATCTTGCGCAACGCCACCAGGGCGCACATAAGCCATGTTCATTCGCAATCCCGAGATCATTTCAAAGACATCTAAAACTTTCTCACGCTCGCGGAATGCAAAAATCATTGGTGAAAGTGCGCCAAGTTCTAATGCGCCAGTTCCTAACGCAACCATGTGTGATGAGATGCGATTGAACTCCATCATTAAAACCCGCAAGATTGTGGCTTTTTCAGGCACATCTGCCGTAATTCCTAATAATTTTTCTACGCCGAGACAGAAAACCGTTTCATTAAATAATGGCGATAAATAATCCATGCGGGTTACGAATGTAACTCCCTGAGTCCATGTACGAAATTCGGTGTTCTTCTCTATGCCAGTGTGTAAATATCCAATTCCACATCTAGTTTCGGTAACTGTTTCACCTTCTAATTCCAATACCAAGCGCAGCACTCCATGAGTTGAAGGATGTTGCGGTCCCATGTTCACCACAACCCGTTCCTCTTTGGTCGAACCAATTTCAGTAGATAAGGAATCCCAATCTCCGCCAGTTACTGAATAAACCCGACCTTCTGTGGTCTCTCTAAACGATGCATAAGGATCAAACTCAGTGAAGGTACTCATTGATATGCCCTGCGCTGTGAAGGAGCTGGAATTGTTGCTCCTTTATATTCAATATCAATTCCGCCAAGTGGATAATCTTTTCGTTGCGGATGACCTGGCCAATCATCTGGCATAAGTATTCTGGTTAAGCCCGGATGACCATCAAAAATTATTCCAAACATGTCAAAACATTCCCGCTCATGCCAATTTGTGCCCGCCCAAATTTCAACTAATGACGGAATGTGTGGATTTTTATCGGGCACGCAAACTTCTAATCTAATTCTTTGATTCTTTGTGATTGACAGCAATGCATAAACTGCATGTAGTTCCCGATTTGTTTCAGATGGATAATGAACTCCGCTGACACTAGTGCACATCTCAAATCGCAATTTATCGCGTAAAATTTTTGCAGTATCAACTAGTCGATACGGTTTCACAAACAAAGTTAATTCACCGCGATCAACCACAACTTTTTCGATGGCATCGCTAAAATCTGGATAAGCTTGTTCAAGTTCATTTGAAATATCATCGAAATAACCACCATATGGCTTTTCAGTCGAACCAACCGACACTTGAGTTCTGACTAGGCCGCCATACCCAGAGGTATCTCCACTGCCACTTACACCGAACATGCCACTTTCTTTCTTTATTTCATTTTTTCCAGATTGTTCGGTCATGCCAACAAACCTTTCAATTGATGTGTTGGTTTAGCTGCTAACGCAGCTTTCTCTACTTCTTTGACAACTTTTTCCCGATTCGCCCCAAGTTTCTCGTCACTGATTTGTTCATGTAATTTCAAAATTGCATCCATCAACATCTCTGGCCGTGGCGGACAACCCGGCAAATAAATATCAACTGGCACTATGTGATCAACGCCCTGCACAATTGCATAGTTATTGAACATTCCGCCAGATGATGCGCACGCTCCCATCGATAACACCCATTTTGGCGCTGCCATCTGATCATAAATTTGTCGTAACACCGGAGCCATCTTGTTGCTTACGCGACCGGCAACAATCATCAAATCTGCCTGTCTTGGTGATGCGCGGAAAACTTCCATGCCAAATCTGGCTAAGTCATATCTGCCAGCACCCGCTGCCATCATTTCAATTGCACAACAAGCTAAACCAAATGTTGCTGGCCACAGCGAGTTCTTCCGCATATAACCAGCTAATTTCTCAACTGTGGTGAGTAAAAATCCACTCGGAAGTTTTTCTTCTAATCCCACTTTTAATCCCATTCCAATCCACCACGACGCCATACATATGTATAAGCGACAAAAACTGTGGCGATAAACAAAATCATCTCTACCAAACCAAATAATCCAAGTTGATCAAAAGTAACTGCCCATGGATACAAGAAAACTATTTCGATATCAAAAACAATGAACAACATAGCGGTTAAGAAATACTTGACTGGAAAGCGACCGCCACCAGCTGCGCTCGGAGAAGGTTCTATTCCGCATTCGTAAGCATCAGCCTTTGCACGGTTGTACCTTTTTGGGCCAGTTATGAATGCGATTGCTACTGAGAAAACTGCGAATCCGAATCCGATTGCTCCGATCGCCAGAATTGGAACATATGGATTCATAGAATCAAATCTTAGTTTGCCGAATTCGGCTCAAATACCGAGACAGAGCGGAAGGCAATGTGAACTGCGACAATTCCAAAGGTTAAATCCTGCCAAGTTACATCGCGCCATCCAGATTTCATCATCAACTTCGCTAATTCGCTTTGATTTGGCCAGGCTTTAATGCTTTCCGCCAAGTAAACATATGCCGAAGAATCCTTTGAAATTACTCTGCTGATTAATGGCAGTGCCCCTACTAAATATCGAAAATAAATATTGCGAAACCATTTTTGATTTGGATGGGAAAATTCAACTAAAACAATCCTGCCATTTGGTTTAGTAACTCTCGATAATTCTTGTAAAGCTTTAGTGGCATTATTTGTATTTCGTAATCCAAATGAAATTGTTACCAAATCAAAAGTTTCATTTTCAAATGGCAGATCCAATGCATCTGCTTTCACAAACTTCAGTTTTGGATACTTTATTTTTCCAACATCTAACATACCTTGTGAGAAATCGGCTGAAACTACATCAGCGCCAAGTTTACGCAGTGGTTCACTAGATGATCCCGTTCCAGCAGCTAAATCTAAAATCTTCATTCCAGGTTTAGGAGCAATAATTGAAGTGGTTACTTTGCGCCATCTTTTAGTTTGACCAAAACTTAGTAAGTCGTTAAGTAGGTCATATTTTTTTGCTACCCGATCAAACATTTGAGATATCTCATTTGGGTTTTTGTTCAGATCTGGGGTCATACGCATATTCTCTTAGCACTAGGCTTTTCTCACCAATTGAGTTGAATAATTACTATCGGAAAAAGAGAATTAAACGCACCGTGAAAATTAACACTGTAGAAATTCCAAGAATCGATAATTTATCTGCTGTAAGTATTGCAGGTTTGGAAATCAGTGTTACCTGGTTACGTGGTAAAAATGGTCTGATCGGATTTGGAAAAAAAACTAGCACTCAGGTACTTGGAGTAGAGAGATTTCGCACAGCTCAATCCTGGTGGCAAAAACAATTATCAAACCTTGAGATTAATAATTCGCTTTCCGATTCCGGAACTGGACCAATCGTATTTGCATCTTTTGGATTCCAACCAGAGAGTAAATCGACGCTAGTTTTGCCAGAAGTAGTTATTGGTCAAAATGAAAAACGGGCTTGGATCACATGGTTTGGTGATAATCCCGCACCATCAATTAAAAATTATTTACCAACCAACGAAAAGTTAAACCTAAATTGGTTGCCAGGTTCCTTGTCCGAATCTGATTGGCAAAATCAGATTGATAAAGCAATTGCCCAAATTGCACAAGGTGAGATCGAAAAAGTTGTGATTGCGCGAGATTTAATCGTGAATTCAAGTCGAGCAATAAATATTCAGAAATTGATTCAAAATCTGGAAACGGAATATCCAAATACCTGGGTTTTTTTAAATGAAGGACTGGTCGGTGCTACACCTGAACTTCTTATTAGGCTTGGTAATAGTTTGGTTACTTCCAGAGTTTTAGCAGGCACAATTCAAAAATCGGGTTCAGAGGAAAAAGATCTAGCCTTAGCAGCTTCGCTGGCAAAGTCTTCTAAAGATTTAGAAGAGCATGAATATGCGGTTAATTCGGTTGCCACCGCCTTAGAAAAATTTTGTCTTTCAATGAATGTACCCGAATCACCATTTGTATTACATCTTTCAAATGTGATGCATCTAGCCACCGATGTAACCGGCGTTTTAAAAGATGAATTTAAAAATGCAAATATTTTGGATTTAGTTTCACAACTACACCCCAGCGCAGCGGTTTGCGGGACACCAACTGAGAAAGCAATGCAGGCAATTTCTAATCTAGAAATGATGGACCGGGCTCGTTATGCCGGACCGGTCGGTTGGTTAAATTCAAAAGGAGAAGGTGAATTTGGAATCGCGCTTCGATGTGGTCAAATAAATGAAAATTTAGATCAAGTGAGATTGTTTGCTGGTTGTGGAATAGTGGCAGGATCAAATCCAGCGACAGAGTTGTTAGAAAGTCAGGCTAAATTCAAACCGATGCGAACGGCTTTAGAAACACTTTGAGTTAATTGCTTTAGAAAATCAGCATTTACACTTCTACTGGGCATCTTTAACAAAACAACCTCAAGCCCACTAACTTCAGTATTTAAGATCTTATTTAAACCCGCTAAATCAGCTACAACCGAATGATTAATAGAAAATCCCGATAAAACCTTTGCAATATCAAGATTGTGAGGGGTAGCAAAAAGTTTTTCAAATTCGGAAGTTTTTGATACTGGCAATAATGAAAAAATACCCCCGCCATTATTATCAATCACAAAGATGCGGATGTTTGATTTAGCCGGATTAATTAACGCAGATAAGTCATGTAAAAATGTTAAGTCGCCAACTATTGCAGTAGTTTTTTCAAACTCTTGTGAAATTCCAAAAATGGTTGCCAAGTTGCCATCGATGCCAGACAAACCGCGGTTTGCAAAAACTGAAATTTGCTGACTTTGGTTTACCACGGCCTCAACATCTCGAGTTGGACGAGAAGCTCCTAGAAACAATGCCGAATCTGCTGGTGTTTTTTTAATAATTTCACGAATTGCCAGTTGCTCACCCCAAATAGATTTTTCAAAAGATTTATCGATGAACTCAGTTGCACTTGCTTTGATTATTTCCCATCTTGATTGATCGTAGTTTTCATCTTTTATTATCTGGTTCGGCAGATGGTTTGCTTTAATATCGGCACTGCGATGATCATTCGCTTGATTCTGATCAAAATAAGCTTGGAATTTGGCTGAATTCATAAACTTATTTATTGATCTAGATAATGTAGTTCTGCCAATTACAACTGCCCATTCAGGTTTTAAATACTCGGCTATTTTTTCATCTTGTAGAAACAATGTGGCATGGAAAATAGAATTTGGAAAACTAATTGGATCTTCTGCAATTACTGGCCAATTCAATTTGTCACAAAATTCAGTTACATCATCAACAGTAAATCCACCTCGATCATGCCCAATCACGACTACACCAGTTGTGACCTTTAATTTCCCCTGATGAGATTCTGTGACATCTGATGTTTCAACTTTTATGCCATCAAGCCACTTTTGATCTTCATCTTCAATTAATGGTTCATCAAATTGCACATTCAAATGCACTGGCCCTGATTTAAGAATTTTTTGCAAATCAACCACATCTGAAATGTCATGAGACTCGATCACCGAAAACATCCCTGGTTGTATAGTGGTTTGATTTGCGCCAGTTCTGCGAAGTCGAGCTGGACGATCTGCCGTGATCAGCAGAAGTTTGGTTCCGCTGTGATAAGCCTCAAGCAGTGCTGGCAGATAATTCGCTGCTGCAGTACCACTTGTGCAAACAGCCGCAACATATTTGCGGCTTGCTTTTGAGAGTCCCAACGCAAAATATGCTGCACCACGTTCATCTAATCTGGAATGTAGATCAACTAATTGCAATTTTTCAGCGGTATTCAATGCGACTAACAGTGGAGCGTTTCGAGATCCGGGTGAGATCACAAAATCACTCACTCCTAGTTCAATCAATTGCCGAACCAGATTTTTGGCTAACTTAGTTGAGTTCATTTACGAAATACTCCCATACCTGATCAAACCTGTTCTGCCACCATTGTTTACGTTCGATTGCTGCGGAAAATTTTTCGATATTTAATGTATTTATTTGATTAAAGCTCATATGCCCATCGATTATCTGTTCAAAGTCATTGGTGATGCGCTCTTGGAAAAATACTGAAGTGCCTAAACCACATGGTCCATATAGATTTTCAGTCATTTGCGCGAGCATTAATCCAAA
This sequence comes from uncultured Actinomycetes bacterium, assembly GCA_937864205.1. Classification (GTDB taxonomy): domain Bacteria; phylum Actinomycetota; class Actinomycetes; order Nanopelagicales; family Nanopelagicaceae; genus CALMJB01. Next base: position 21,460 of record CALMJB010000032.1, read on the forward strand.
CGATAAACCGACTGCAGAATCTAAAGCGCTAGAGATAACTACCGGCAATTTAATTTGGTCAATTAATTTCAAGGTCGCGGTCAAGCCACCACTAGGTGCCCATTTCATAATTGCTACATCAGCAAATTCAGAGTAATTGATGTTCTCGCTGATTTGATGCAAGGATTTTCTGATCGACTCATCGATTGCGATTTTTATTGGAAGTTTTTGTTTAATCATTTTTAAATCCGGTAGCGCTAATACTGGCTGTTCGACATAGTCCAAACGATCACCCAAAAAATCAAGAAATTTGGGTAGGTTTTCCATTGACTCACTGAAATTCCATCCCCCATTTACATCTAACCTAAATCTAGCTCTTGGTATTAATTTGATTAGCTCTGCCAACAATCCTTTACTTTCTGTAAAAGATTGAACTTTAAGCTTTACGGTTTCGCATCCTGGAAATTGCGCTAACAAACCAGGTATTTCAGCAACACTAACTTTTGGAATCGTTACATTTATTGGCACCTTAGATCGAACAAATTTCTTCGAGATTTCGTTCAAATCTAAATTTGCCGCTTCATATGCTGCCTTCAACCAAGTTACGGATTCGCTTGGGCCATACTCTGTGAAAGGTGAAAATTCGGTCCAACCGTATTTACCTTTAAAGAAAACAATTTCGCGGGTATTTAATCCTCGAAATTTATATTTAAGTGGAATTTCACAGACAAAAATCTGTGGTTTTTCTAAGACTGACAATTGTTAAGGACGTTTCGGAAACTTTCCAAAATTTGGTTCGCGTTTTTGTTTGAACGCGTCTCTTCCCTCTTGTCCCTCCTCCGTTAAATAAAATAAAAGTGTGGCATCTCCGGCAAGTTGTTGAACTCCGGCTAATCCATCGTCGGCGGCATTTAATCCAGCTTTCAAAAGTCGCAGTGCCAATGGCGAGTGACGCAAAATTTCCCGACACCATGAAACTGTCTCGGCTTCTAGTTCCGAGATTGGCACTACTTTGTTAACTAATCCCATTTCTTGTGCTTCGCTGGCATCATATTGACGACATAAGAACCAGATCTCTCGTGCTTTCTTTTGACCCACGTGCGCTGCAAGTAATCCAGCACCATACCCACCATCAAAGGAACCAACCATTGGTCCGGTTTGTCCAAATTTCGCGTTGTCAGCGGCAATTGTTAAATCACAAACAACATGAAGGACATGTCCGCCACCAATAGCCCAACCGGCCACCATTGCAATTACTGGTTTTGGCAATCTTCTAATCTGGATTTGTAAATCTAAAACGTTGAGTCGACCAATTCCTTTTTTAGCTAAATTGTCATCACCTAAGTAACCATCGTCTCCTCTGACATTGATATCGCCACCAGAACAAAAACTCTCAGTTCCTGCTCCGGTTAGGATGATTACGCCGATTTTTTCATCATCTCGAGCAATTGAAAATGCTTCCTGAAGTTCAAATAAAGTCTGTGGTCGAAATGCATTTCTAACTTCTGGTCGGTTAATTGAGATCTTGGCAATACCTTCTGCAGATTCAAAAATTACATCTTGAAATTTCTCTGAGCCAATAACTTTTTGCCAGGCAGGAATTTTTTTATCCCCCGGTTGTTTTTTTATTGGCTTGCTCATTCTTAAATCTCTTTCGCAGTTATCCTAAAAATTGATTAATAATGTGAAGTTATTTGTTCGTAGGGATAGCCTACGATGGTCATGCAAAGAGTAAAACTTGATGAGTGCGGCTCGTGGCAAATCCCACAGTTGCAAGAGCACCTTGCGCAAGCAGATGAGATTGTCGTGAGCAGCTCAGGATCAGGCGGTTTCATCAAACAAGTTCTGATTGAAAAAGCCGCTTTCACTTCTGCAACTGATTTGGCGAATCAATTTCTAGATGCAAAAACTGGTCAAACTTGGTCACTCTTGTTACCAACGACTCATATTGCCGGAGCAAATGTCTTGCTAAGAGCAAACGCATTAAATACAAAAGTTATTGATAACCGTAATACTGATAAATATAAAGATGCAGATTTTGTTTCAGTAGTACCAACTCAGATTCATCAGGCAATTTCTAATAATAAAAATTTGTTACAGCACTTGAAGAATGCACAACGAGTTCTGGTTGGTGCGGCAGCACTCTCATTAGATCTGGCAAGTAAAGCTAAAAATCAGGGGATAAATCTGGTTACAACATATGGAATGAGTGAAACTTGCGGTGGCATTGTTTATGACGGTTCACCATTACCAAATGTGAAAATTGAAATTAGATCAGACATTATTTACTTAAATACTCCGACTTTAGCCAGTGGCTACATTAATCAACCGGAGCTGTGGCGCTCGGCATGCATAGATGGGTGGTTTAAGACAAATGACTTGGGTAATTTAAAAAATAATCGACTAACAGTGATTGGTCGCAACGATGATCTAATCATTTCAGGCGGCGAAAAAATATCAACTATCGAAATCGATAATTTCTTAACTGAAAAATATACCCATTGCGAATTCAAATCTTTTGGAATAACGGATTCTAAATGGGGACAAGTTTTATGTTTAGCAATGGATAAAAAACTACAAGTGTCAGATTTACTTGATTTTTTATCTAGTACTTTTCCTAAACACTACTTACCGAAAAGATTTTTCTATATTAGCGAGATTCCGAAAACTGCATTAGGTAAATTTGATCGTAACTTGATTGAGAATTTGATTTCTAAAAAAGAGTTATTGGAGATATTTAAATGAGATTCAAAAGCTTGAATCCTTGGTTTCTCGGTGCTCGGCCTAAGACATTACCGGCTGCAATTGTGCCGGTATTAGTGGGTACATCTTCTGCACATAAAGATTTACCGGGCGATTCAATTAATTGGTGGTTAGCACTGTGCGCACTTATGGTGGCAATGTTTCTGCAAATCGGAGTTAACTTTGCAAATGATTATTCCGACGGCATAAGAGGAACAGATAAAAATCGAATTGGTCCTACCAGATTAGTTGAATCAGGTTTAGCAAAACCAAAGGCAGTTAGATTTGCGGCATTTCTTTGTTTTTTTGTGGCAGCAGTTTTTGGTTTAGTGATTGCATTCAATACTACGTTTTGGTTTTTATTGGTAGGTGCATTTTCAATTTTGGCTGCTTGGGGTTACACCGGTGGAAAGAATCCTTACGGCTATCGTGGATTAGGAGAAGTTTCAGTATTTCTATTTTTTGGATTAGTTGCTACTTATGGCAGTTACTCAATTCAGACTATGAAATTCTCATTATTTGCGCTGCTAGTTTCGATTCCAATAGGACTACTGGCTTGTGCATTGCTGGCAATAAATAATTTGCGGGATCTAAACAACGATGCCAAGTCGGATAAGAAGACTTTGGCAGTTCGATTAGGTGAAAAAAGGGCGAAAGACTTTTACGTTTATCTGTTAATAACGGCACATATTTTTGCCGGCTTAGTCGCGCCAATCACCTTGATTTTAGGAATCCGCACCTTACAAATGGTGAAGGATCTGCGTTCGAAATCATATAAAGACCGGCTAATAACGCTGCTTGCTGATACCGCCAGATTGCAACTGCTATTTGGCGTAATCATGTCGGTCACGATTTTCTTCTCAAAGTAATTCATATTTGAAAATTACAAACATTTAAGTTGCGATAAAGTTGGGGATTATGTTGAGAATTTTGGTAATTGGTTCATTAGTTCTTGCAATATACGCTTTTGTCGATTGCGCAATGACTCCACAAGATAATGTGCGACGTTTTCCAAAATGGGCATGGCTGTTAATCATCATGTTTTTCAACTTTTTATTAGGTCCAATAGCTTGGTTTATTTTTGGAAGGCCACGAAAATTTCCTGGTACTGGTGGAACAAAACGTCGAATCATTCCACCCGATGACAACCCAGATTTCTTAAGAAAAATTTAATTTTCTATAAACCAGAGTAAGTGTGTTTGCCCGATCCCCAAACATTTACATACACATAGTTAAATAAGAAAGTCGACCCAGCTAAAAGACATAGCCAAGCCGCTTTTCTTCCTTTCCAACCAACAGTAAGACGGGCGTGCAAATATGCGGCGTACGCAACCCATGTTATGAAAGCCCAAGTTTCTTTAGGATCCCATCCCCAATAGCGTCCCCAGGCAGCTTCCGCCCAAATTGCGCCAGCAATAACTGCAAATGTCCAAAGTGGAAAAACAAATGCCACCAATCTGTAACAGAGCAGATCTAATGTTTCAAGCGCAGGAATTCGTTTAGCCCAATCTGGTCTGCCACTTGTGCGTTCGTATTTGTCTAATATTAAATAAGTCGCAGCAATTGTGTTTGCTAATAAGAAAACTCCACCAGAAATAATTGCTGCCGATACATGTATCACCAACCAGGTTGATCTGAGTGCTGGTACCAACGGCGCGCTTGGTCTATAAAGCAAAGTGATTGCAGTTCCCAAAGTCAGCAAAATCGCAATTGATACCGGTAAACCTAACCAATTTAATTTGTATTTAAAGTTTGCAAATAGGAAGGCACCACAAAAAGCCATAGCTCCGGTAATTGAGAACTCATACATATTTCCCCACGGCACGCGATGCGCGGAAACTCCTCGAAGTACTACCCCGGCAGTAAGTAATACGAAACCAAGCACCATCTGACCATTAGCAAAATTACTGGTGCGCGATTCTGATTTTTTTTGCCAAGCCACAGAAAATGCATATAAGAAAAATGCCAGTGTAAAAACGATCATCGATGAGTAAATCAGATAGTTTGAGTAAGTTGCTGCCTGTCTATCACTCATTGCCGCCTCAGTTTTCTATTTTTACTCAAATTAGCTGAAGAAAGATTTGATTGATTAATCAATTCTGATATTTCCTCTGCCAACCCCGGTATCTCATTTTTGGATAAACCTGCGATTTCGATTCCACCTTCAATTTTCTTAACCCAGATTCTTCGTTGTCTGATGAACAATGACATTAATAATCCTATTGTTGCCAGGATTGCGCCAATTAAAGCAAGTGATTTTCCTGGATCATTCACAATTTGTAAGTTCACCCAAGGTTTCCAACCGGTGAATGTGATGGTGCCAACACCAAAGTCATAACTTTCATTTACAGATAATGCTTTTAAACCGATTTGCTGCATCTGGCTGGTATTTATTCGATAAACCGATTGCGGTACACCAGTATTCATACCCAAATCACCTTGCCAAACTGAAATTAGTAATCGCGGATCAAGTACCTCTGGATAAGAGGAAAAACCACCACGTACTGGATCTCGATCTGCAGTTGGCAAAAATGAGGAAACAAAGCCAATTTGTGGATTCATATCTGGAATTTTGATGGCACCAATTGAAGTTAAATTTGCATCTTGTGGCAAAAAATTAACGGCGCCATTGAAGATTTCTTTTCCAGCCTTATCTTTTACTAAAACAATAGGCGCATAGCCATTTGCTTGTAAGTAAATTTTGGTGCTGCCAATCGTTAGAGGTTGGTTAACTTTTATTTCTACCGAGTTTGAACTGCCATTTTGATCTAAATTTGCTTTCAATAGATAATCAAGTGGCTGATTATTTGCCGGATCATATTTTGCTCGAAATTCATTAATAGTTAATTTAAAACTAGGTAAAGAATTTTCATTTTGAAACCGGCCAAAACTTAGATTGTCATAACTGGTGGGAACATTCACAAACTTATCTCCGGTATTTAAAATGACATCGCCCTTATTCCCATACAAAGCTCCCATTGCTATTGCCACTAGAATCACAACCAGGGAAAGGTGGAAAATTAAATTTCCAGTTTCACGTAAATATCCTTTTTCTGCACTTAGTGCGGCAGGTTCAATTCTGATTCGATACCTTTTGCGCCGCAAATTTTTTTCAAGCAAAGTTAAATTTGTGTCACTGATTTTTTGATAATGCGACATTTTGTTCAAATATCGAGGCACCAAAGTAGGGGCGGCAAAGCTTTCTTTAAGGTGAACCAAAGCTCTAGGAAGTACGCAACCAACTAGAGAAATAAAAAGTAATAAATAAATTGCGGAAAACCACGCCGAACCATATACATCAAAAAATCCCAATCGGTCTAAAAATTTTCCAACGCCTGGATTTTCCGTCAAGAAACTTTGAACTCTGATTGGATTTTGGGTTCGCTGCGGAAAAATCGATCCAGGAATTGAAGCAATTGCTAAGAGCAAGAGAAGTATCAGAGCAATTCGCATGCTGGTGAGTTGACGCCACAACCATCGGAAAAAGGCTGATTGCTCTAACTCATTTGAGTTTCCTTTTTTCATCAAAGTACCGGTATGAAATTAGTTGCTAAATCGCGGAACCAATTCATTAAATAATTCCAAAGATTAAAAATCTGCAAAAACCCAATTGTTATCAACAAAATTCCACCGATTTTTGAAATGCTATTTCCCCGCACGCTAATCCAGTTTCGGATTTTCTTGGCCTTATCCATTGACCATGCCAGTAATAAGAATGGAATCCCCAAACCAAAGCAATAGGCCGCACTCAAGATTGCCCCTCGAGTAGCGGTAGCACTTTGAAACGCCAAAACCTGTACCGCACCTAACGTCGGACCAATACATGGAGTCCAACCAAGTCCAAACGCGAAACCAAGAAATGGTGCGCCGACTAATCCACTTGGCACTTTCCAAGTTGGTTTAAAAGAACGATAAAAGCGCTCACTATTCATAAAAATTAAGCCAAAAAAAATCATTAATAAGCCCAACACAATTGAAAGTATTCGTTCGTATCCAGCGATTTTTGATCCCAGCCCACCAAAGGCGAGTCCGTAAGAAATAAATAAGAATGTAAAACCCGATATGAAAAGCGTTGTTGCAATCAACAACTTACCGCGGTTGATTGTGTCTTTTGTAGATGTGGAATCCGCAGCTGAAGCAGATAAGCCAGATATGTATGAAAGATACCCAGGAACTAGAGGGATCACACACGGAGATATAAATGAGATTAATCCAGCAATTGCAGAGACAAATATCGCTAGTAATAGATTCCCTTCAAAAACTTGATTAATAAAGAATTCGGTCACATCTCACCCAACACTTGATTTAAATATTTCTCAAAGCCAACCGCAGTTATTGCACCGCTAAACCTAACTGCAACTCTATTATTTTTATCTAATATCAAAGTTGTAGGTATTGCATTTGCGGATAAAGATGATTTGAACTTTAAGAGGATTTCATCATCAATCAAACTTGGGTAGGTAATTTTAAAATTATCCACAAAACTTTTAGCAGCCGACAAATTATCCCGAGTCAGTATTCCGACAAAATTCACATTTAGATATTTGACTGATAAATCTTGCAATAGCGGAGCTTCTGCCCGGCACGGAGAACACCATGATGCCCAAACATTTACAACGGTTACAGTATTTGGCTTTGTGATTAAAGCAGTGCCATCTAATGTCTTTCCAACTATTTCTGGCGCAGAAACTCTTTTGTTTTTTTCAACCAACGTAACGCCACGTGTTCCAGCTACATAACCGGTATCGCCGTTTGAAATCCCAGAGGCACATCCACTAACCACTAATGTAATTAGCAAACAAACAAATAAGAGATGCTTTCTTTGACTCATGAATTTCGCATTAATTTCACTTATGGGGCAATAGATCTTTGGCAGGTTCTAGATAATTAATTTTTGAAATCGAACCAGCATCATCTAATTCGATGGCGGTCACCGATGCCAGGGTGCACTGACGACGACGTGGATCATGAATAAAACTCTTTCCTTCAATGAATCTACGCAATATCCATATCGGTAACTGATGTGAAACACAGATAGCGGATTTACCAAAAGAATTATCGCGAGCCAGCCAAAGTGCACGCAGCATTCGATTAACCAGATCTACATAAGGCTCACCCCAGGATGGCTTGGCCGGATTTATTAAATATTTCCATGTAGATGGATGCATAAGCACACCACTGCCGACTTCAAATTTCTTACCTTCAAAAATGTTATCCGCTTCAATCAAATCAATATTGGTCTGAATATTTAAGTTATGTGCTTTTGCAATTGGTGCAGCGGTTTGCTGAGCCCGTTCCAAAGGAGAGGAAAATATTGCACCAACATTAAGTTTCTTTGACCATTCAGCAATCTTTTCTGCCATTAGTTTTCCGCGTTCAGAAAGATTCCATCCAGATTGTCGGCCATAGAGAATTTTTTCTGGATTGTGTACCTCGCCATGCCTTACGAAATACACGATTTGACTCATAAGATAATCATAAAGCCCGCACGAAATCATGTGATTTCAAAATTGATTCCGATTCCAAGTCGCATCCCATCGAACTCTCAGTAGGGTTAACTCATGTTAACGCGCTCACAACCGGCAGCCTTTTTTGATGTCGATAACACATTATTAAAAGGTTCAACTTTGTTTTTCTTAGGACGCGGAATGTATCAACGTGGTTTTTTTTCTCGGAAAGATATTTCCGCATTCGTTTTAGCAAATTTAAGATTCCGTTTAACTGGAAAAGAAAATCGGAATGAGATTGAAAGATTCAAAGATGCCGCTTGTTCTTTTATTAAAGGACATCAAGTTACTGAGATCGAAGAAATTGGCAATCAAATTTATGAAGAGCATGTTTCCCCGGCAATTTGGCAAGGCACGGTTTCGATAGCCCATGATCATTTAAAAAAAGGCGAATCGGTTTGGTTAGTAACTGCCACACCACAAGATATGGCGCAATTGATTGCTAGAAAGCTTGGCTTAACCGGTGCGCTCGGAACTAAAGCAGAGAAAATAGATGGGGTTTATACCGGAAAAGTAATTGGCGAAATTCTGCATGGATCAGCAAAAGCAACTGCGATAAAAGAGCTTTCCAAACAAGAAAATTACGATTTAAATGATTGTTACGCCTACTCAGATAGTCATCATGACATTCCATTACTTGAAACTGTTGGAAAACCAAGAGCAATAAATCCCGATACCCTGCTCAAAGTAAAAGCGTTTAGAGAAAATTGGCCGGTTTATGATTTCCGAAAAGCTCGAAGAGCCCGAAAGATTTTCGGTCCGCTAATCGGACGCATAGTTTCACTCGGCGTATTGATATCGCCTAGACGTTGGTTTCGCAGGAAATAATTACCGCTTAACTAGCTACAACTTCTAAGGTAATGTAGGCAGGTTATGTCTGCGCCGACCTTTGCTGAAGAGCTCAGAGCTCGATCCGATGAAGATCTTGAAAAACTAATCTCAAATCGCCCAGATCTGATTTATCCGGTCCCAAATGATTTTGCCAGCTTAGCTGCCCGAGCAAGTTCAATGCCTTCATTACTTCGCGCAGTTGACGACTTAAATAAATGGCAACTTCAAATCCTGGAAGCTGCTGCAATCCTAAGAGAACCATTCAAACCAAGTGAATTAGTTGCAGTTACTGACACTTCCGCAAAATCAGAGCTGGAAAATCTTTGGCAAATTGGCTTGTTTTATAAGGAGGGAAATTCTTATCGAATTCCGACAAATCTGCGGCAGTTATTAGGGCCAGAGCCAGCTAATTTAGGTCCAACCATCCAAACTTCTTTTAATCTAAATAATCTAGATAAAGCACCAAATGGAACCAAGGAGATTCTTGAAAAACTAACTTGGGCCTCACCACGTGGCTCAATTTCAGATGGTGCAAAAATTTCCAAACCACTTTCTTGGCTCGTTGAAAATGGGTTTTTAGTTAAATCAAATGAAAAAACCGTAACTTTGCCAAGAGAAGTTGGGTTGGCATTGCGCGGCGGGAAAGTGCATAAGTTTCTTGAAAAAACTCCGCCTCAAATTAATGCGAATACAGAATCAACTAGTCAAAAAATAATCGACCAATCCGCAATTGCCAATATTTCAACGGTACTGCGATGGGTAGAGGAATTACTTCATCACTTATCTGATGAACCAGCAAATGCATTAAGAACCGGTGGTATTGGCATAAGAGATCTCAAGCGAATTAGCGAACATATTGGTATAGATGAAGAAATTTGCGCGTTTGTCTGCGAAATAAGTTATTTAGCTGGATTACTTGTTGTCGATGTAGATGAAAAAATCTTGCCAACTAGTGCTTTTGATCTTTGGCTCACTAAATCTGAAGAAGAGAAATGGTATGCGCTGGTAAGTGTGTGGCAAGAGAGTTCGCGTAACTTAAATTGGAATCAAAATGGCGATGACAAGCGCTTATCCCCGCTAGGAACTGATTTAGAACATCCCAGTGTCTTACCGATTAAACATGCAATATTTGAGTTGTTTTTACTTGACGACAAAACAAATTTAAAGTCCATCGAGATTGAAAAATCTGTCGAGTGGTTGATTCCAAAACGAGCAAATAAATTGATCTTAAGTTCAATAATTGAAGAACTGGAATGGTTTGGAATAACTGGCCAAAATTTACTTTCAACTTTTGGTAAAAATTTTCTTAACAATGAAGATGATTTGAAAATCACGCAAGCGTTACCTAAGCCGGTTGATCATTTTGTAATTCAAGGTGATAACACCGCGGTGGCTCCCGGTCCGTTATTGCCAGAAATAAGCGCTGAAATCGGTCAAATCGCTGACATTGCAAGTAAAGGTGGCGCAACTGTTTTCAAGTTCACTGAGTCCTCAATTCGCCGCGGATTAGATCATGGAAAAACTGGCACACAGATAATCGATTTTCTTCGTAAATATTCGAAATCAAATCTGCCACAACCACTTGAGTATCTGATTAATGATGTTGCTAAACGTCATGGTCGACTTCGGGTCGGGTCGACACACTCTTACATTAGATGTGAAGATGAAAGCATGATTTCCCAAATACTTCATGACAATCGCTGTGAGCATTTGCGGCTCCGTAAAATCGCACCACAAGTTTTAATCAGCGATGCTGAAAATATAGATTTGCTAACTGAATTACGAGAGTATGGATATTTGCCAGCAAATGAAAACTCAAGTGGTGTAATTCTCAATGAACCCAAACTGTTGCGAGCCAAATCTAGACCAAAACCTCCGCGGGCAATCTCAGATTACTCAACACCGAACCAAACTGTAATTTCTACCGCAATAAAATCTATTCGCACCGGCGAACGCAGTCGCAAAAATATCTCCCCGGTTCCAAGCACTAGTGCAAATGAGACCCTGTCGATTTTGCAACAACACATTCAAAATAACTCAACTTTAATTATCAGTTATGCCGATACAAACGGCGGTTTACTCACCAAAATGATTGATCCTAAAAATATTGCGCTCGGAACTTTATTGGCAGTTGATCACGCAACCGAACAACCGGTGCAATTCAAGATTTCTAGAATCGTAGGCGTATCTCCCGCCGAAGTTGTCAGTTAAGGCAGAATAAGACCATGCTGAATGAATTCTTAATTGATCTTCGCCAATTAGTTGAATGTGAATCTCCGACTGAAGATTTACCAGCTTGTCAGAAAGTTATTGAACTCGCGGCAAACATTTTAAAAAAGCAAACCAATAGCGCGGCGCAGATTCGAATTGAAAATGGTCGACCCGTCCTTTGGTGGGGTGCCAATAACCCAAAAATAGTATTGCTCTGCCACCTAGATACGGTTTGGCCAATCGGAAGTTTTGATCCAGTTTGGAAAGAAACTGATGATCAGATATTTGGTCCAGGAATTTACGATATGAAATCTGGTTTTTTGCAGGCAGTTTATGCAATTGCTCAATTATCTAAACAAAATAAGCCGTCAACAGATATGACTAACTTGGCTTTGATTGCAACTACCGATGAAGAGACCGGCTCTGAAACTTCAAAGCGATTGATCGCTGAAATTTCCAAAACTGCCGAATATGTGTTGGTTTTTGAAAGCTCGTATATGGATGGCCAAGTGAAAACTGCTCGTAAAGGTACTTCTATGTATCAAATCAAAGTTATTGGCAAAGCTGCCCATGCCGGTCTAGAACCTGAAAAAGGAATTAATGCCACCGTTGAAATAGCGAAGCTTGTCGAAGTGATCACAAAATTAGCAGATCCAAAAAGTGGCACGTCAGTTGTGCCAACGGTTTTAAAATCGGGCACGACCACAAATACTGTGCCAGATTCAGCTGTGCTAGATGTTGATTGCCGCTCATTCCAAATGAAAGAACTACAACGAATTGATACACAAATTCGAAAATTGTCGAGCCCGAGCGCACAAGTGTCTGTCACCGGTGGAATAAATCGACCACCACTTGAAGAAGTAAGTACGTCAAAACTATTTGAAAAACTAAATAACGCACTCACCAATTCGGGTTTACCCAAAGTTAAATCTGCTGCAGTTGGTGGAGCAAGTGATGGCAATTTAGCCGCCGCTGCCGGAGCGCAAGTATTAGATGGTTTAGGTGCAATTGGAAGTGGTGCTCACGCTAAATCAGAACACATCCTTAAATCCAGAATTGAATCTCAAATAAATATGACCGCTTTGTTGCTAACTGAATTAATGTCCGAGTCGAAAACTAAATAAGCAAAGAATTAGGAAGTCTGCATATAAATGAGTGATGGTCCGTTAATCGTACAAAGTGATAAAACTCTTTTACTCGATACCGATCATGTTCTCGCCGATGAATGTCGCCGAGCAATCGCACCTTTTGCAGAGTTAGAAAAATCTCCAGAACACATTCATACCTATCGTTTGAGTTCGCTGGGGCTTTGGAATGCCAGAGCCGCCGGTCACGATGCCGAACAAGTAATTGACACTTTACTTAAATATTCAAGGTATGCCGTACCTCATTCATTGTTGATTGATATCGCTGAAATCATGTCGAGATATGGCCGATTGCGCTTAGAGTCTCATCCGGTTCATGGATTGATCTTGGTTTCTAATGATGCAGCGGTTTTAAAAGAGATAACCAGAGGAAAAAAAGTTGCACCAATGCTTGGAATTCAAGTTGATGAAGAAACTATTGTGGTGCATCCAGGTCAACGTGGATTTTTAAAACAAGCCTTATTAAAAATGGGTTGGCCGGCAGAAGATTTTGCCGGGTATGTAGATGGTGAAAAACACGAAATTTCTTTGAAGCTAGATGGATGGCAGCCAAGAAAATATCAAGAGTTAGCAGCCGAAGGTTTTTGGCATGGTGGTTCAGGAGTTGTAGTTCTACCGTGTGGAGCTGGAAAAACTATTGTTGCAATCGCAGCAATGGCACATGCCAAAGCGACCACTTTAATTTTGGTAACAAATACCGTCGCAGCCAGACAGTGGCGGGATGAGTTAATTAAGCGAACAAATCTTCATGAAGATGAGATTGGTGAGTACTCCGGCAGTAAAAAAGAGATTCGACCTATAACAATCGCAACTTATCAAGTTCTTACCACTAAACGTAAAGGTGTATACGCCCACCTTGAACTATTTGATGCGATTGACTGGGGTTTAATTGTTTATGACGAAGTACATTTATTACCTGCGCCAATCTTCCGCTTCACCGCTGATATTCAATCTCGTCGAAGATTAGGTTTAACCGCCACATTAATAAGAGAAGATGGTTTAGAGGGCGAAGTTTTTTCGTTGATCGGTCCAAAAAGATTTGATGTCCCTTGGAAAGAGATTGAAGCACAAGGTTATATAGCGCCAGCAGATTGCATAGAGGTACGGGTCAACCTAACCGAAGCTGAGCGATTAAATTATGCGACCGCAGATTTAGAACACAAGTATCGAACTTGCTCCACTACGCAAACCAAAAACGAAGTTGCAATCAATCTTGCCCACAAACACAGTGCCGATCAAGTATTGATTATTGGACAATATATTGATCAATTAGATTCATTAGCAGAAAAATTACAAGTCCCGGTTATCAAAGGCGATACGCCAATTAAAGAGCGAGAAATTCTCTACGGAAAGTTTCGAACCGGCGAAATTAAATGTTTGATTGTCTCTAAAGTTGCTAACTTTTCGATCGACTTACCCGACGCCACGATTGCGATACAAGTTTCTGGAACTTTTGGTTCAAGACAAGAAGAAGCTCAAAGATTGGGAAGAGTACTTAGACCAAAATCTGATGGCCGAAGCGCCCGGTTTTACACATTGGTAGCCCGAGACACAATCGATCAAGATTTTGCCCAAAATCGACAACGATTCTTAGCAGAACAGGGGTATGCCTATCAGATCATCGATGCCGATGAAATATCTAAGAAGTAGCTTTTAGCGCGGTAATAAATCTATCTTCATCCACTTTGAAAAAATCGTGTATTTGGCCATCGATTGTAATTACCGGAACTTGTTCAGAATAAAGATTAATTAACTCTTGGCTTGAATCAATATCTACAATCTGCAAATTAAATTCATTTTTATTTTTAAGTTGCGTAATCTTTGCGATTGCTTGTTCACACAGATGACAGCCAGATCTTGAATAAACCAATACTTGCTTAATCTTAAAACCAGATTTATTTTCGGATACGGCCATTTGACATTACGCGATCAACTAGTTCTTGAACTACTAAAGTGATATCGCCTTTGGCGGTCGCTAAATTTTCCTCAAATTTTTTTAGATAAGTCGCGGCAGTTGATTGTGCAACGGTGCCGATTAATGGACCATATCGCTTTGCTAAGAATTGCTCCGCTATCTTTCCAATCACTTTTGCAAGTTCTTCTCGAGCTTGATTCAAATCCGGTTTTGGCGTAATACCTTCAATAATTTCAATTGCTGGATGTTCGCGACCGACACGTAAAAATTTTTCCTGAATAATTGCTGATAAATCATCACTCATTATTACCAAATCATCTCAGACTGCTAGCGTTTGCGCCGTGCCAGCGCAGCAATCTAAGTTTTCAATCAAACTTTTCGCCATTTCAGTGGCGTCAGCCCTATTAATAAATCTAGTTGCGCCAATCTCTGTTAATGCATTAAGCCCAGAATTAAGAGTTTCGCCAGCCAGCTGGGGTTACACCATCGGCACCGGAAATCCTGGCAGTAATTCATCTGCAAGTTTTACCAACTTACAAACTGCGCCTTACTCAAACAGTTTCAATATTCAACAAAAAAGCACCTTTGTAGTTACTTACGATCAAGTTCCCAATGATGCCAAAATAGCTATTCAAGCTGCGATTGATGTTTGGGCGGCAAACTTTGCCTCGTCGGTACCAATTAATGTTTCAGTAGCTTGGGGAAAAGCGAGCGGAGTCGGAGTATTAGCAGCGGCAACTCCAAAGAATAATTATGCAAACTTTCCAGGTGCGCCAGATCGAAATCTTTTTTACCCATCCGCGCTCGCAAATGCATTAGCAGGAAAAGATCTAGATCCAAAAAATAATGAGATGGATATTCGGGTAACCAGTAATGCCCCTTGGTATTTAGGAACAGATGGAAATTGTCCGCGCACACTTTATGACTTGATGTCGGTAATTTTGCACGAGATGGCACACGGTTTGGGTTTTGTCTCAAATAATGTTTATGACCCATTTTTTAGATTTGGACGAATTGATCAACCGACTCCGTTTGATGCATATGCGCAGCTAACCGATGGCCGCAGATTGGCAGATTTGCCAAGCCCATCAAAAGAACTTGGTGATGCATTAATCTCTCGATTGGTTTGGGCTGGTGACAATGCCACTAAAGCCAACAACGGTGTAAGACCTTTGTTGTATACGCCAAATCCTTATGAACCCGGATCTTCAATCAGTCATTTAGATGAAAAAACTTTTTCAGCAAGTGGTCCTAATGCCACAATGACACCAAACTTAGATTTTGGTGAAGTTTTCCACGAGCCAGGCTCAATTCTTATTGGAATGTTTGATGATATGAGATTGAAACCGCCAGCTGGAACCACAATTTCAGTTCCGCAAGCACCACAAAATGTAAAAGCGATTTTGGCTGATCAATCTGCAATTCTTGAATTTTTGCCGCCGGTCAATGCCCGCGGAGCGAATATCTCTGGCTATATTGTTAAAAATTTAGTAACCAGTGAAAGCACTAATGTAACGGCAAGCCCAGCAATCATTTCTAACTTAAAAAATGGCACAAAATATACTTTTTCAATCTCTGCGGTAAATGATTTAGGTACTTCTGCTGCGATAACTACAAACTCTGTAACTCCGATGGCACCTTGGCGAGAGAGTGTGGTTGATGAATCAGCAGATGCTAAATTTCTAACCACAGGTACTTATGCGGGCAAACCCATTATTGCTTACTCTGATAGTAAAAATGGTGATTTAAAACTTGCCACTTGGAATGGAAAAAAGTGGCTGATCTCTGTAATTGACGGAAATTCTTCCGATAAAGGCAAAACTACAAACGATGTCTCTGGAAATGTTTCACTTTGCACAGGCGTAAAAGGTAAAACTAATTACCTCTTTATTACGTATGCAGATCTAACAAACAAAGATCTGCGGCTTGCAGAATATGATGGAAAAACCTGGAGTTATTCGGTGGTTGATGGTGACGGAGCTACATTAAATGACTACAAAGATCCGATTCGAGTCAGATCAAATGCAGATGTCAGTGTATCCAGTGGTTGTTCATACTCTGCAAATGGTTTACAAATTTTCTATCGAGATGAAACTCAAGGAATAGTACTCGGCGCAGTTCGAGATGGAAAAAATTGGCGGTATGAAATAGTCGATGGTGATAAAGATACAAATAATCGCACGCTCGGCGACACCGCATTTCATATGAAAGTTTTAACAAATGGACGAACTGTCACAATTGTTTATGACTCAGTTTTAAACATTGATCGAGATCGAAATCCAACTCGCGGTGAAATGAGAACCGCAACTCGAAATACTATTTATCCTGAAGACTGGGTTTATTCAACAATCGATACACCAGATGATGGAATTCAAGTCACCGGTTACGATGTCGCCGCAAACTCAACTTCAAAAGGAATCAATGCTGGTTGGTTTACTGCAACTGGAATTTCGCTGCCTAATCCAAATGGCATTCGCTTTAGAGCATTGAAAGATAGTTCAAATATCTCAGCAAGTTTTGACCCAGCCAAGATGCCCAATTTTGCTGGTGCACCCTCGGCGCCAATTGCAATTGACAACACCGCCTTGCTTTTTGGTTGCCAAAAGCGACTTTGTATGTTGAATAAATTTGATCAGGTTATAAAACTTGTCACAGATCAATCGCTCATAGAAAATTCACGGGCTGATTGGTTGACGATTGGCAAAACCAGATACGCCGTAGTTGGCGCATCTGGTCAGCTAAAACTTTTTAAAATTTAATTATTTTGCTTGGCGCCGTTGAATACGGGTGCGCTTGAGCAGTTTTTTATGCTTCTTCTTGGCCATGCGTTTGCGACGCTTCTTGATTACTGAGCCCATTTAACTTCCTTTCTTGATGATGAAAAGTTTACTATTTCAATAGAAAGAAATTGAAGGAATTGCCAGATTCGCTAATAAGAATCAATCCATTTGAATCAGAGATTGTGCTTACAGTTGGTGAACCGGAAATCTGATAACCGGCCAGAATTTTTCCTTTGGCATCAAATTTCAATATCGCGCCAGTTTGTGGGCGCTTTTGCCAACCTTTTAATTGCACCACCGAACTAGTTGGAGTAAACGCTGCCCAAAGCGAAGTTTTTGTAGATTGAGAGGTACCAAATTTTTCAGCGGCAAACCTGAAATTCCAATTTGGTTTGCCGAAAGATGAAAATTTCGTTACTACAAACTCATTTTTCACCTTTGCTTTGCTGGCATATGAAACAGAGCCGCTGACAAATAAATCTGAACTTACATGCGACCAGGAGCGTTCTGAATTCTTCAGGGAAGCGCGAGCAATAACTGGAGCCAAAACGCTGCTGTTGGTTTTAAGTGCAATTGCATCGCGGCCAGAGATTTTCTTACTCTTGCCAATTGTTTCGCCACTACTTCCAACCAGAACTAAATTCCCAGAATTATCAATTGCCGCTGAATTTAAATTGGTGTTGGTCGCACCTACTTTAATTACTGGTTGAAAAATGCCGGTTTTGCTACCGGACATGACAAATCCGGAAGATTTATTTGCGGCATAAATAGTTCCTACGATAATTAAGCTGGCACTATCAATCAATAATTGCTTAGGTTCAATTAACGTACTTTGAATACTTTCAAAACTATTTAAAATTGAGCCAGTTTTGCTAACTTGCCAAATCTTCACCGTATTTAATGCCGAGTTAGATGAAATTGATCTATCAACAACGACATTATCTGGATTAATTACTGTTCCAGAAGTGTTGGGTGAATTTAGGGTTTTTGTAGTTAATGTACTTGCCGCGCCTAACACCCAATAAGTACCATCATTATCTTCAACTAAATCTGTAACTATTTCATCAACTTTGCTTCCCAGCCGCAGAGTCCATTGAATTTGCCCGGTTTCAGTTAGCGAACTCAGAAAACCATCACTGTTTCCCTGTAGTTCGCCGGTTACTAGTGAACTAGTTTTTGAATCCGTTGTTCCTGCAATCAAGATGTTTGCACCATCAGAGATAACTGCAGATATTTGCTCACCACCGGAAAGTGGCAATTGAAAATTGCTTTTTAATTGAACTGTGGTTGGCGCCGCAACTGCCGGCACGACCGCGCTCGATTGAAAGAATAAAACTGAAGTAGTAAAGATTGTTAAGAATTTTTTCAAGCCAGCTCCGCAGCACGTGACTTCGCTGCCCGCATTGCCTCTTCAACCAATCTTTCAACACCGGCATCTTGAAAAACTTTAATTGCCGCAGCAGTTGTGCCATTTGGACTAGTTACATTATTTCGCAGACTTTGGGCATCTAGTCCACTCTCTTGCAACATCTTTGCCGCACCAAAAATAGTTTGATTAGTTAAATTCTTGGCCGCTTCCTCTGACAGACCTAGTTTGATTGCTGACTTAATCATTGATTCAGTAAGTAAGAAAAAATATGCCGGGCCGGAACCGCTTAATGCTGTGACCGCATCCATTTGTGATTCATCTACCTCAATTAATAAGCCGGTTTTAGAAAGTAACGATTGCGTAATCATTAAGTGATTTTGATCTGCATTTTTGCCAAGACAAAGTGCGCCGGCTCCGGCTCCGAAGATTGCTGGCGTATTAGGCATTACTCGAATAACTGGATTAGCACTGACGGTATTTGACTCAATAAATTTCGTTGTTTTACCGGCGGCTACTGAAATTAATAATGTTTTGCCCGTTAAATCTGCTGAAATTTCTTTTAATAATCCCTCTAAATCTTGCGGTTTTACCGCAATAAAGATTACTTGCGATTCGCGAGCAATATTTATCAATTTCTGCTCTTCGATTCCGTAAATACTTTTTATTGCTGCTGCTCGTTCAGCACGTTTTTCATAAAAATTTAATTGATTGGTTTTAATTCCGGAATCAAGCAAACTTTTTATGATCGTTTCACCCATAATGCCGGTACCGATAACTGAGATTTTTAGATTTGCATCCAAATTCATATTTCAAGCCTACTCAATTATCCTTAATTCACTATGCCCGAAATCAAAGGTGACTTCCCCCGAGAATGGGTTGAATTTAAGGATTTAAAATCTGGCATTGTCTACAAATGTGATCTCACATGGCTAACTTCTAATTGGAAATGTATTTACGGATCAGGTTGCCAAGGAATAGACACTAAAGGCGCAAATAGCGGTTGTTGTTCAGATGGGGCGTATTACACCGATGCTGCCGATGAAAAACGAGTCAAACATTTTGCGACTCAATTAACCGAAGATCTTTGGCAAAACTTTCATTATGCTCGCAATGAATCAAGTAAGAATTTAAACATAAGTGAATATGGTTTAGATAACGAACGAAAGACTAAAAAGATTAATGGAAATTGCATATTTCTCAATCAGTCAGATTTTGCAACTGGCGCTGGCTGCGCATTTCACTTTTTAAATCAGCGAACCGGAATGAATTCTATTCAAACTAAACCAGATGTTTGCTGGCAGTTGCCAATTCGACGAACTTTTGAAACCAGATTAGGTAATTCCAATAGAAAGAATTCGCAAAACATAGAAGATGTTGTTGTTATAGGTGAATTCAGTAGATCGGCATGGGGTGAAGGTGGCGCAGATTTTAATTGGTACTGCACTTCAAATAGCGAAGCGCATGTAGCAGTTGAAGCGGTATATCAAAGTTGTAAAGCAGAACTAATTGCAATGATGAGCGAGTCAGCTTATGAAGAACTAGCCAGACTTTGTGAGATAAGAATTAATCAAAGAAAAAGACGGGGTTTATTTGCCGGTAGAACTTTGTTACCGTTGTTTGTAAAACACCCAGCCAGCCTGATTAATTAGCGGTAGCCGCTAAATCTCCTGGTGTTTCAGGCAAAATCGCTTTCGCAGTTCCCTTAAATGTAAATACGGCATCATCTTTATCACTGGAAACATCAACCAAAATAATTTCACCAGCTTTAATTTCGCCAAACAAAATCTTTTCCGAAAGCGCATCTTCAATTTCGCGTTGGATTGTGCGGCGCAATGGTCTGGCGCCTAGCACTGGGTCATAACCGCGCTTTGCCAATAATGCTTTAGCCGCAACCGTTAATTCCACACCCATATCTTTTGCTTTCAAACGATCATCTAGAGATGCAACCATCAAATCAACGATCTTAATGATTTCATCCTCAGATAATTGATGGAACACAATCACATCATCAATACGGTTTAAGAACTCTGGACGGAAATGAGTTTTCAATTCATCTTGAACTTTAGATTTCATGCGTTCGTAATTTCCGGCAGTATCTGAAGAATTAGCAAAACCTAGCGATAAACTCTTGGAAATATCTTTTGTTCCTAAGTTCGTGGTCATGATGATGACAGTATTTTTGAAATCTACTACTCGACCTTGTGCATCAGTTAAGCGGCCATCTTCTAACACTTGTAATAATGAGTTGAAAATATCTGGATGTGCTTTTTCAATTTCATCAAATAACACCACCGAGAATGGGCGTCTACGTACCTTTTCAGTTAATTGGCCACCTTCGTCATAGCCGACATAACCGGGCGGAGCACCAAATAAACGAGATGCGGTGTGTTTTTCAGAGTACTCAGACATATCTAATTGAATTAACGCATCATCATCGCCAAATAAGAAATTTGCCAATGTACGAGAAAGTTCAGTCTTTCCAACTCCCGATGGTCCAGCGAAAATAAATGATCCGCCAGGACGTCGTGGATCTTTCAAACCAGCTCGGGTACGCCTAATTGCTTGCGCTAATGCTTTGATTGCTTGATTTTGGCCAATTACTCGCCGGTGTAATTCCTCTTCCATTTTCAGTAAGCGTGCAGTTTCAGCTTCAGTTAATTTATAAACTGGAATTCCAGTTGAGTTAGCTAAAACTTCAGCAATTAATTCTTCATCAACTTCTGCAACAACATCGAGATCGCCGGCTTTCCAATTCTTCTCTTTATCGGCTTTCTCTTGAATTAGTGATTTTTCTTTATCCCGTAATGAGGCGGCTTTCTCAAAATCTTGGGCGTCAATTGCAGATTCTTTTTCACGGCGAGCGGAAGCGATTTTTTCATCATATTCACGGATCTCTGGTGGAACCGTCATGCGTCTAATGCGCAGGCGAGAACCGGCTTCATCAATCAAATCAATCGCTTTATCAGGTAAGTGACGATCGGAAACATATCGATCTGCCAATGTTGCCGCTGAGACTAATGCACCATCAGAGATTGAAACTTTGTGGTGAGTTTCGTAGCGATCACGTAGACCTTTCAAAATCTCAATAGTGTGAGCAACTGATGGTTCGGAAACTTGAATTGGTTGAAAACGTCGCTCTAGTGCGGCATCTTTTTCAACATGTTTGCGGTACTCATCTAATGTGGTTGCGCCAATTGTTTGTAATTCACCACGAGCCAACATAGGTTTCAAGATTGAAGCGGCATCAATCGCACCTTCAGCTGCACCTGCACCAACCAAGGTGTGAATCTCGTCGATAAACAAAACTATGTCGCCACGAGTACGAATTTCTTTCAAAACTTTCTTAAGTCTCTCTTCAAAATCTCCGCGGTAACGTGAACCAGCTACCAATGCACCTAAATCAAGAGAGTAAATTTGTTTGTCTTTTAAAGTTTCCGGGACAGTTCCTTTAACAACTGCTTGCGCTAAGCCTTCAACTACCGCAGTTTTACCTACACCGGGTTCACCAATTAAAACTGGATTATTTTTCGTGCGTCGAGATAGCACTTGCATTACTCGTTCGATTTCTTTTTCACGACCAATAACCGGATCTAATTTTCCTTCCCGAGCAGCTGAAGTTAAATTTCTGCCAAATTGATCTAAAACTAATGATGTAGATGGTTGACCTTCTGCCGGTCCACCAGCCGTTACCGCTTCTTTTCCTTGATAACCAGAGAGCAGTTGAATTACCTGTTGTCGAACTCGATTTAAATCTGCACCTAACTTAACCAAAACTTGTGCAGCAACACCTTCACCTTCGCGAATTAATCCAAGCAGAATGTGTTCTGTGCCGATGTAATTGTGTCCAAGTTGTAATGCTTCGCGCAGAGATAATTCCAAAACTTTTTTTGCGCGCGGAGTAAACGGAATATGTCCTGATGGTGCCTGTTGTCCTTGTCCAATAATTTCTTCAACTTGGGAACGAACCGCTTCTAGCGAGATTCCCAACGCCTCGAGCCCTTTGGCTGCGACCCCTTCGCCTTCGTGAATAAGACCTAACAGAATATGTTCGGTGCCAATGTAATTGTGGTTGAGCATGCGCGCCTCTTCCTGCGCGAGTACTACTACCCGGCGGGCACGATCGGTAAATCGCTCAAACATGTCGGTGCTTCTTCTCCTATGGCACTTAGAACGGAATATGAATTGGGTTCAAGCCTATAACCCGCCACTGCCTCTTACAATTCCCAATTTTCCCAACTATTTCAAAGATTTCAATATTTGAGAACGGGCTGGGAACCTAATTGAGGTTATTACAGGATTTTGAGCATTCGGGTGTTGCCAAGTGTATTTGGTTTAACACTTTCCAAATCTAAAAATTCGGCAATACCTTCATCATAAGAACGCAACAATTGCGCATAAACATCTGGTTCAACTGGTGAACCTTTAATCTCATTAAAACCATGTTGGCTAAAAAATTCGGTTTCAAAAGTAAGACAAAAAATCTTTTTTACACCTATTCTTTTTGCTCGATCAATTATTTCAGCAAGAATTTTATGTCCGATACCGGTGCCATGAAACTCTTCCATCACCGCAACAGTTCTTACTTCAGCCAGATCCTCCCAAAGGATATGTAACGCTCCGCAACCAACAACTTTAGAATCAACTTCTGCAACCACAAACTCTTGAACTGCTTCGTAAAGGGTGACTGTTTCTTTAGAAAGTAATCTACGTTGTAATGCATAGTGATCAACAATTGCTCTGATGCCTTTTACATCTTGAGTGGTGGCAGCACGAATAATTACATTGGCAGACATTTATTATTCCTCGGCGATTGGTTTAACCAATGGAAAGAGAATTGTTTCGCGAATTCCTAATCCGGTAAGCGCCATCAGTAATCGATCTAAGCCCATCCCCATTCCACCAGTTGGTGGCATGCCATGTTCCATTGCTCTTAAGAAATCTTCATCTAATTGCATTGCCTCAAGATCTCCCTTTGCGCCTAACTTGGCTTGTTCCACTAAACGCTCTCGCTGAACTACCGGATCAACCAACTCTGAATAACCAGTCGCTAATTCAAAACCTTGCACATATAGATCCCATTTCTCAGCGATACCGACTTGAGTTCGATGTTCTCTGACCAATGGCGAAGTATCAATTGGATAACCCTTCACAAAAGTTGGTTTTGTAAGTTTAGGTAGAGCGCTGTGTTCGAAAATTTCTTCAATAATTTTTCCAGCTACCCATTTTGGATCAACTTTTATTCCTAATTTTTTTGCAATCTCTTGTAGTTTTGAAAGAGCAGTATCAACAGCAATCGGTTCACCAATAGCTTTTGAAATAGTTGGAAGTAATTCAATTTCATCCCATTGCCCGCCTAAATCGATTTCTTTTCCATCCGCGTGTTTGACGGTCGTTGAACCAAACACATCTTTCGCGGCATTTTGAACCAATTTTTGAGTCAGCTTCATCATGGAATTCCAGTCACCATAAGCTTCATAAGACTCAATCATCACAAATTCTGGCGAATGGCTTGAATCGGCACCCTCGTTTCTAAAATTACGGTTGATCTCAAAAACTTTCTCTATTCCACCGACTACGCAACGTTTTAAATAAAGTTCTGGGGCAATTCTTAAAAATAAATCCATGTCATAAGCATTGCTATGGGTCTTAAATGGTCTAGCTGTTGCTCCACCATGCATAACCTGCAACATCGGTGTTTCTACTTCAATGAAATTTAGATTGTGAAAACTATTTCGCAGTGATTGCAGAACTTGTGGACGAAGTCTGGCAATTTCTCTTGCTTGTGGCCGGACAATCAAATCAACATAGCGAAGCCTTACCCGACTTTCTTCCGATAATTCTTTATGTTCAACCGGCAATGGTCGAATCGCTTTTGCTGCTAATTCAAACTTATCTGCAAGAATTGAAAGCTCGCCCCGTTTAGAGGTGATGATTTCACCACTCACGCTTACTAAATCGCCTAAATCAATCTCGCTTTTCCAAGCCTCTAAAAGTGTCTCACCGACTTTGTCTAACGAAAACATCGCTTGCAGCTGTGTGCCATCACCTTCACGCAAATTGGCAAAGCAAAGTTTTCCAGTATCGCGTTTGAAAATTACCCGACCGGTAACACTTTCGTTTTTTCCAGTCTTTACATCTATTTCTAATCCTGCGTATTCATCTCGCAACTCTTTTAGGGTTTTAGTGCGCGGTACTGAAACTGGATATGGCGAAACCCCTTGTTTTAATAATTTGGCGCGTTTTTCAAGTCGAATGCGAATTTGTTCTGGTACTGATTCAGTTGTTGAATCATCAGAATGTTCGCTCATAATCTAAAAGTCTATCCTGCGATGTTGCGTTCGTGGATTAAACGCAAACCAATTAATGTTAGATCTGGTTCATGCTCGTCGATAGTTTCGCTGATTCCAACTACCAGAGGGGCTAATCCACCAGTTGCAATTACGCAAATCTCATCTTCCTTTGGATAATCTTTCAATAACTGTGCAGATATTCGGTTAACTAACCCATCCACCATCCCGGCAAATCCAAAAATCGTGCCAGATTGCAATGCCTCGACGGTATTTTTACCGATTGAGTTTTTTGGTTTTACTAATTCAACTTTCCGTAATTGTGCGGCTCGATTAGCTAAGGCTTCAACTGAAATTTCAATCCCGGGTGCTAACGCACCACCTAAGAATTCACCATTTGGTGAAACCACATCTAAATTAGTAGATGTTCCAAAATCTACGACTATCGCTGGTCCACCAAATAATTCAGCAGCCGCTAATGTATTTACAATCCGATCAGCGCCTATTTCTCTCGGATTATCAACTAGTAATGGCACTCCAGTTTTAATACCAGGTTCGACAATCGTGACTTTCTTATCAGACATATGGGCTGAAACCATTTGCCTAATCTCTCGCAGAATTGCTGGTACGGTCGAACAAATCGCAACTGAATCAAATTGGTGGTTTCCTATTAATGATTTGTATTGAATCCATAATTCATCAGATGTATCTCTGGCATCGCTTTTAACTCGCCAAGAAGCAAGTAGTTTCTCGCCATCAAATATTCCCAAAACGGTGTTGGTATTACCGACATCAATTGCAAGTAACATCATTTCTCCTTCACAAAATCTAAGCCAAAATCCAATGCCGGCGCTGAATGAGTAATTGCACCAATTGCTATGTAATCGATACCAGTTTGGGCAAATTCTCGAACGTTTTCCAAGGTTATACCGCCAGAAACTTCGATTTTTTTTGCACCATTAATTTGTTGAACCGCAGCTTGGCAATCTTCTAATGAAAAGTTATCTAACATTATTAAATCTGCTTCCGATGCAATTGCATCAGCTAACTGAGATAAATGATCAATTTCTATCTCTAATTTCTTACCTGGGAAATTCTTCTTAAAATTTTGAGCAGCAAGTTTGATATCGCCAGCTGCAGCAATGTGATTGTCTTTGATTAAACCCTCATCCGAAAGACTCATTCGATGATTTATGCCACCCCCCATACGTACGGCAAATTTTTCAAGAGTTCTCAGCCCTGGATTTGTTTTACGGGTGTCTCGTATTTTCGCGCTCGTGCCACTTATTGAATCA
This sequence comes from uncultured Actinomycetes bacterium, assembly GCA_937864205.1. GTDB lineage: Bacteria > Actinomycetota > Actinomycetes > Nanopelagicales > Nanopelagicaceae > CALMJB01. Next base: position 47,521 of record CALMJB010000032.1, read on the forward strand.
ACCCAAACTTTGGTTTGGGTTGCGATGCCACTTAAGTGAGTTAGAAAATTCAATGCAGTCCGCTCGGCTAACAAAATAGAGCGGGTGTTACCGCGCACTTCAATCACGACTTGGCCAGCCTTTACTTGCGCGCCTTCATTAGCTAAAACTTTAATTTCCTTCAAATTACAACTTTCTAAAACCGCGGCCGCAACATAAAGGCCAGCAACAACGCCATTCTTTCGAGCCACAAAATTAGCCACTGAATTTGCACTTTCTTTAATGGTGGACGTTGAGGTGATGTCAACGCCACCTCCCAAATCTTCAACTAAAGCACTCGCAATTAGTTTTGAAATTTCATTAGGAGAAATTCCAAATTCAGATAATTTATTTAGGAATGTACTCATGCTATTTTTTCCAATACTGAACTGGTCTTATGCTGCCATTGGCCGTTTGAATTCATTTTGCCGATGATATGCACTCTGAATTCATCATCTGTATGTGGGTAATCACTTCGCCAATGAGAACCACGAGATTCTTTGCGAATTAACGCTGATCTAACAATGGCACTAGCCAAAATATGTAGATTGCTTGCCTCCCATGAATCAATGTTTGGCTCGGTGGAAATAAGTTTTCCTAATTCATTTAAAGTCTTTAGCGTTTTCTTTAAAGAGTTTTCATTTCGCATTACACCCGCACCTTCTGTCATAGCTAGTTGCAGTGGAATCACAATTTTTGGATCTAGCAAAAAATTTCCTGCTTCCGTAATCGGTTCAGAAAAATTCGCTAGATGATCAGCAATAAATTCGGCGATTCGAGCACCAAAAACTAAACCTTCCAATAAGGAATTTGAGGCCAAGCGATTTGCGCCATGTGCGCCAGTGCAAGCTGATTCTCCGCAAACAAATAAGTTACTGATGCTGGACTGACCATTTAGATCAACCAACACTCCACCAGATGCATAATGGGATGCCGGCGCAACTGGGATCAAATCGTTAACTGGATCAATTCCATTGTTTTTACAAGATTGATAAATCGTTGGAAATCTTTTTGCAAAATCAACAATTTCAGTGGCGTCTAACCACACATGTGGTTTACCGGTGGACTGCATTTGATTGAATATTTCTTTTGCTACAACATCTCGAGGCGCAAGATCTGCCTGCGGATGTTTGCCTTCCATGAAGCGCTCGCGCAAGTCGTTAACTAAAAATGCACCTTCACCTCTAACTGCCTCACTTATTAATGGTTGTTGACCTCGATGCGCTAAATCTTTATACAAAACCGTTGGATGAAATTGAATGAATTCAACATCGGAAATAAGAGCACCGGCTCTGATTGCTAATGCAACGCCATCACCAGTAGAAACTGCCGGATTTGTGGTTTGGGCATACACCTGTCCAAGCCCGCCAGTAGCAATCACAACCGCACGAGCAAGTGCTTGGCCAACGCCATCACGTGAACCTTCCCCAATCACATGAAGTGTTACGCCACAAGCTTGATCAGCATGATTCTTCAATAAATCAATCACTAACGCGTGTTCAATTATTTCGATTCCAGAATCTTGTTTTACCGCCGCAAGTAATGCTCTGGAAACTTCCGCACCGGTTGCATCCCCACCAGCATGCAAAATTCGATTTCGTAAATGTCCGCCCTCTCGAGTTAAAGCGATTTCGCCAGTTTCAGATTTATCAAACACCGCCCCTCGGGCAATTAATTTACGTACCGCTTCAGGTCCTTCTGAAACTAAAACATCCACCGCAGATAATTCACACAAACCTGCACCTGCATTTAACGTATCTTGTTTGTGTTGTTCTGGACTATCGCCTGGTCCCAATGCTGCTGCAATTCCACCTTGCGCCCACTTTGTCGAACCTTCATCAATATAAGATTTTGTGACAAGAAGTACGGAAAGATTTTTAGCGCGTACATTCAAAGCTGTGGTTAATCCGGCAACCCCAGATCCAATAACAATCACATCGGCTTTTATTTGCCAGCCAGGTTTTGCAGTTAGTAGTTTCATTTTTCGAGGTAAGTCCAATTCTGCACTGGCATATTGTCAATCAATCGAACCCCTTCAACCCAACCAGCAATAAGAATCCGCGCATTTACTGTTCGATCGTTAGCAATCGAAAAGTTATTCTCATCAATAATCGAGAGATAATCCAATTTAAATTGCGGCTCGCTAGCAATAATTTCCTGCATTTTCTCTAGATCTCCGGTTTCTGATCCAGCCCGCAGTGCTTTAGAAATTACCAACGCAGCCTTTCGGCCATCCGGTGATAGGCGAACATTGCGAGAAGAAAGTGCTAGACCATCTATATCTCGAACTAGTGGAGCTGAAATTACTTCAGTTGGAATTTGTCGTTGTTTCACTAATTGTTTAATTAAAAACAATTGTTGAAAATCTTTTTCACCAAATATTGCAAATTTAGGATTAACCAAGTTAAACAATCTATTTACGACTGTTAAAACTCCATCAAAGTGCCCGGCTCTGCTTTTGCCCTCATACATTAAGCCGATTGCGCCTGAATCAATCAGCTCCGGTTTGGATGGATATATTTCGTTAGAGTTTGGCACAAAGACGGCGCCCACTCCGAGTGAATCTAACTTCGCAAAATCTTGTTCCAATTGTTTCGGATATTTCGCTAAGTCATCTGGATTATCAAACTGCAGAGGATTTACAAAAATACTTACTAATGTTTGGGCATCAAATTGCTGTGCGATTTTAATTAAAGAAAGATGGCCATCATGTAGTGCACCCATAGTTGGTACAAATGCGCGATATCGACCAGGCTCTAGATCAGAGACATGCTCAATAACCTTTAGAGTTGAATTTAGTTTGCCACTTTGCATCGGCTCCAGTCCTTTCCGGGTACCGGGCTAGATGAGAAGTTTAATCGCTCCAACGCCTGGAATTTCACCGTGTGGATCTATCTCGAACCAGGGTTTCAGCACAAAATCACGTTTATGTGCAAGTGGGTGAGGCACAACTAATTTTTCACTATTAATAAATTGATTACCATAAATTATTAAATCTAAATCAATCGTGCGCGCATCCCATTTCTTTTCTCTAATACGACCCAATTCTGATTCGATTTTTTGCATTTTTTCTAATAACTCCTGCGGCATAAGTACCGTATTACCGATCATTACTGCATTTAAATATTTAGGTTGAGCAATATCACTAACTGGTTCAGTTTCTAAGAAAGATGAAACCTTATGATCTTTTACATACTCTTTCAGTAAGGTGATGGCACGATTTAAAGAGTCAGCTCGATCTCCTAAATTGCTACCAAGTGCTATGACAACCTTCATCGCTTCTTTGTGACCGTTACAGAAATATCTTTAAAAGTTATGGTTATTGGCGCCCAAGGTTTATGTACGGTGACTTTCGCTTCAGTGACTAATTTAAATTCGCGCAGGATTCTGGTGGCAATTTGATCGGCTAGTTTCTCGATTAAATTTCGACTTTTGCCACTCACCTCTTCATTTACTAGATCAATTACTTTTGAATAATCCACTACTGATTTAATTTCATCCTGTTTAACATTGCCATTAACTTTTAATGCTAGGTCAACTACAAACTTTTGTCCGCTGCGCTTTTCTGCAGGTAAAACTCCGTGAAAACCTTTTACCGAGATTCCGGTGATATCGATTTGATAACTCATTTTTGTAACTCTTCTACTACCGCAATCGCATCGCGATGTGCTTTGACTGAGTGAGTTCTAACCGCCCAAACTCCAAGTCGAGCAAGTTCGGTGGTTAAAGCAATAGTGGCAGATTCGCGATCATCTGGATCGTTAGCTCCTATTAATTCGCCAAGAAATCGCTTGCGCGATACTCCGACTAAGAGTGGGAAACCGAGCATCTGAAACCTTTGGATGTTTCGCAGAATTTCCCAATTATGTTCTGGAAGTTTTGCAAATCCGATTCCCGGATCAAGAATTATCTGATCTGGCGACACTTTTGCTTTCAAAAGTTGGGCAACTCGCTCATCTAATTCTTTTTTCACATCCTTAACTACATCCTCATACTCCGCTTTTAATTGCATCTGATCAGAGTGACCACGCCAGTGCATGCACACATATTGAACATTTGGATTTCGTGAAATTAGTTTTGCCATTTTTTCATCCGCTAGTCCGCCGCTAACATCATTTACATATTTGGCTCCGGCGCCGATAGCTGCCTCTGCAGTTTTTGACCTCATGGTGTCGATACTTACATTTGCACCAATTGAAACTAATTCGGTTACAACTGGAACAACTCTTTCAATTTCTTCTTGCTCGGTAACTCGAGCTGCTCCGGGACGCGTTGATTCGCCACCCACATCGATAATGTCTACACCTTCACTAATCATCTCTTTTGCCCGTTCAATGGCATTTTCAAAGGAAAAGAATTTGCCACCATCGGCAAAGGAATCTGGCGTGATATTTAAAATCCCCATTACCAGTGTGCGTTCCATAAGGACTACTTATCGTTGAAATTAATTAATGAAATTGCTTCAGATCTAGTTGCTGGATTTAATAATTGACCGCGCACCGCACTTGTTGTGGTTCTGGCTTGAGATTTTTTTACTCCGCGCATAGACATACATAAATGTTCACAATCGATAATCACAATTACTCCACCAGGTTGTAATAATTCAACTAATGCATCTGCAATTTGTGAAGTGAGTCGTTCTTGAACCTGTGGTCTACGGGCATACATATCTACCAGCCGGGCAATTTTAGATAAACCAGTGATTCGGCCGGATTCACCTGGGATATAACCAACATGCGCAACGCCATGAAACGGAGTCAAATGATGTTCGCAGTGAGAAAAAACTTCGATATCTCTTACGATTACCAACTCTTTATGGCCAATATCAAATGTAGTAGTAAGTATCTCGTTTGGTTTTTGACGTAGTCCGGCAAAATTTTCATATAGAGATTTAGCAACTCGCTTTGGAGTGTCCTTTAATCCATCTCTGGTTGGATCTTCACCTATCGCAATCAATAACTCAGTAATTGCTTTTTCGGCTTTAGCAAAATCAAACTCACTTTTAGCGCCACCATCATTTGGTCCCATAGCAACCGAATTGATTTCGCTCATTTGCTATTTACTCAGGATCTTTTTTTGTCTGAGATTTCTTAGTCGACTTATCTTTAGAAACGCCATTTAAATTTGTTGGTTGAGTTATTTGGGTTGATTGGGCCGGCTTTAGTTCAACTGGCGGAATATCTGATGGCACTCGACGAGCCGAACCTGTCCATGCAGGTCGGGGTTTAATTTTTCTAACTTTTGCAAATATTTTTTCAATCTCTTCCTTATTTAAAGTCTCTTTCTCAAGCAAAATTTCTACCAAGTTATCTAACACCGCTCTATTTGCAACCAAAATATCAAATGCCTCTTGATGGGCATTTTCTATTAACGCGCGGATTTCAGCATCGACAACTGCCGCAACATCCTCGGAATAATCACGTTGATGGCCATAGTCGCGCCCAAGGAAAGGTTGTGAATCGCTAACTCCTAATTTAATTGCACCAAGACGTTGCGTCATTCCGTATTGAGTAACCATGGCACGAGCGAGATTCGTTGCTTTTTCAATATCATTTGATGCACCAGTAGTTGGATCATGGAAAACCAACTCTTCAGCGGCACGACCGCCCATCGTGTACGCCAATTGATCCAACATTTGATTTCGAGTGACGGCGTAACGATCTTCATCTGGCAAAACCATTGTGTAACCAAGTGCGCGACCTCTTGGCATGATTGTGATTTTATGAACCGGATCAGTATGTGGCAGGGCATCGGCAACCAATGCATGTCCGCCTTCGTGATACGCGGTAATTCGACGTTCTTCTTCAGTCATTAACCTAGTTGCCCGTTGTGGTCCAGCCATTACACGATCTATCGCTTCATCCAGATCTGAACTGTTTACAACTTTCCGATTTTGTCTGGCTGCAAGTAATGCCGCTTCATTTAATACATTTGCTAGATCTGCACCGGTGAATCCAGGAGTGCGTTTTGCAAATGAGTTTAGATCTACCTCTTTTGAAATTGGTTTATTTTTTGCATGCACCGCCAAAATTGCAGAACGTCCCTTTAAATCCGGACGGTCAACTGGAATTTGTCGATCAAATCTTCCGGGGCGAAGCAGTGCTGGATCTAAAACATCTGGTCGATTGGTCGCCGCAATCATGATTACTTGACCATTTGCCTCAAAGCCATCCATTTCTACCAATAATTGATTAAGTGTTTGTTCTCTTTCATCGTGGCCACCACCCAAACCAGCACCACGTTGTCTACCAACTGCATCAATTTCGTCAACAAAAACTATTGCTGGCGCATTTGCTTTTGCTTGCAAGAACAAATCGCGCACGCGCGCGGCACCAACACCAACAAACATTTCTACAAACTCTGAACCAGAAATTGAATAAAACGGAACATTTGCTTCCCCTGCAACTGCGCGTGCTAGCAACGTTTTTCCAGTGCCTGGCGGACCATAAAGCAAGACACCTTTAGGAATCTTCGCACCAATTGCTTGATACTTTGCCGGATCAGATAAAAAGTCTTTGATTTCGCGAAGCTCTGCTACTGCCTCGTCTGCTCCTGCGACATCAGCAAAAGTATTTTTAGGCATCTCTTTAGTTTGTAACTTCGCTCTAGATCTACCAAATGAGAAAACTCGATTACCTTGCGCGCCACCTGTAAACATAAGTAACAAGAAAATGATCAACAAAATAGGAAGAATGCTCATTAATAATGAAACAAACAGATTTTGAGTAGGTACCGTTACATTCCAGTCAGTTTCAGGCGGATTACTAGTTAATAAAGAAACCAATACAGGTTCTTGACCACTGACATATGACGCCTCTAATTTAGAAGAGCCTTTTACAAATTCACCACTTTTTAGAACAATGCGAATTTTTTGATCGCGATCAATAATCAACGCGGATTTCACTTTATCGGTTGAAATTAATTCAATTATCTTTGAGGTTGATACCTTTTCAAACTGTTGACCAGAAGCGGAAATTTGTCCAAACACACTCACTAAAATTAAAGCTGCGATTATCCAAAATAGTGGCCCACGAATTACCCGCCGCCAACCCGTCCGCTTGCTAGAAGTTTTATTTCCTTTTGGTAGTTTGATTGAATTTGGCAGTTTTATTTGTTTTTTTGCAGAATCTTTGCCCGAATCCTTATTTGTACTATTTTCCTTAGGCTTCTCTTGAAGCTTTGTGGAATCTTTCTTTTCCGACACCGATACCTACCTATTGCTCTGCTGTTAAATTCTTAAATTGAATTATTGGAATTAATTTGTGGTTAACAAAATAAGGGCTTAAGAATAAAGGTGTTTGGCAAGAACGCCAATAAAAGGGAGATTCCGATACTTTTCATTGAAATCTAAGCCGTAACCGACTACGAATTCAGAAGGGATATCAAACCCAACATACTTTGGATTTACCGAGACTTTTGCAGCATCGGGTTTGCGCAGCACGGTCAGAATATTTACCGATTTAGCACCACGAGATGTCAGATTTTCAGTTAACCAAGAAAGTGTTAATCCGGTATCGAGAATATCTTCGATAATTAAAACCTCTCGATTAAGAATATCTTTATCTAAATCTTTCAAAATTCTAACTACACCGCTGGATTGTGTTCCAGCTCCATATGAAGAAACCGCCATCCAATCCATATCGATATGGCGTTGTAAATGTCTTGAAAAATCAGCCATTGCCATGACCGCACCTTTTAAAACTCCGATTAAGAGTAGGTCTCGACCTTCATAATCTTTTTCAACTTGAGCCGCCAACTCTTTCAGACGTTTTTGAATCTGCTCTTCGGTGACAACCACTTTTTCGATATCGCCAGAGATTTTAGAAAGCTCCACTTGCGGAAGACACTCCTCTTGATAACTAATCTGATTTGGAAAGGACTATTGTGCCTGAATTACGTAAAACCTTCACATTGCCCGGTAGTGAAGTGACACCCTGCCCATGCCAGTCGGTAAAAAACGCCTCAACTGCAAAAATCATATCGGCGGTTAAAGATCCAGATGGCGCTCCGATTTCATAGATTGCTAAACGCAACACCCGCGCTCTTACTGCTCGATGTAATTTTAAAAGTAGATCTACATTCAGTTCAATACTTTCTAATTTCCCAGATTTATCCACTTTATGAAAATCTTTCAGGTTTTCATTCCAAAATTGATTTGCCTGTTCATCTAATGCATCCGCATCTAATCTCATTAATGCCGCAGATCTCGCTAACGAATCAACAACTTTTTCGCCAACATTTTCCATCAAGTTTGGAATAACTCTCTTTCGAATTTTTACCCTAGCAAATCTTTCATCTTAGTTGTGCGGATCTTGCCAAGGTGTAACTCCTGCCTCGACACAAGCCGCTTCGGTATCGGCTCTAGATAAATTCAGTAATGGCCGAATAAATTTTCCATTTTGTTCAGGCATTCCAGAAAGTGATCTGGTCCCAGATCCACGTAACAAACCTAAAATCACATTTTCTGCTTGATCGTTTTTAGTATGCGCTAAAAATAAATACTTTGCGTTGTATGAATCGATGAACTCATTAAAGATTTGATATCTGGCTCTCCTCGCCGAAGCTTCGAGGCCATCAGTAATTTCGATATTTGCCTTGGCACTTTCACATTTTTGATATCCGATTTTCTTCAATGTTTGCAAGGTCTGTTCAGTAACTTCTGCCGAATTAATTTGTAAGCCATGGTCAATCACTACTGGAATTACCTTTGAATTTTTTCCTTCTGCAAAGAGGGCAATGGCTAAAGCCAATGAGTCTGCACCACCAGAACAGCCGAACAAATAAGTTTGATTTGATTCAATTAACCATGGTCGAACAGCTTTTCTAATTTGCCAAAGTTGTCCGCTCACCAGCAAAGACTAAACCCGACCTCCGTATGGCATTAATCCTTTGATGCTATAGATACTGGAGTACAGCAAATCTTTATCTTTTGAATGCGCTTCCCACATCATGCCGTTACCTGCGTAAATTGCGATGTGGTGAATTTTTCCAACGGTTCCGTTGTATGAATAAAAAATCAAATCTCCAGGTACTAATTGAGTTAACGGAACACGTTTAGTTGCAACCCAATACAAAGAAGAGTTAAGTCGATCCCAATTAGGCCAACCTAATCCGGCGGAACGATAAGCAGCGTAAACCAATCCAGAACAATCAAAACTATTTGGACCTTCTGCGCCCCACACATATGGCTTTTTCGCTTCAACTTGAATCTTTGCAAATGCAACCGCAGCATCGCGCATATCTTGCGTGCTTCTTATAGTTGATCTACCGGTGAAACCGATATCGGGCCAAATTTTTGCTTGATTTGGAATCTGCAAAGCCATATCGGCATTTGCTTCTTCAAGTTCACTTAATTGTCGTTGTTGTTCAAGAGTTAGCCGAACTTTTTGCGCAGCTGCAAGCTCTTTAGCTAATTGATCTTGAATCGCTTGCAACCGATCTACTTCTGCTTGCTGTAAAGATTTTGCTTCATCAGCTGCCTGTTTTGCAATCGCAACTTTTTGAGTTGCGCTGGCTTGAATCTTTTGCGCCTTATCAGCTTTATCTTTTGCATTTGCTGCGATTACTGCAGCATCTTGATATCTAGATAACGCCGCTGAATTATTCGCACCGATTGCATCTAATCCAGATAATCGATCCGCTAAATCTTGGGGGCCATCTGCTTGTAAAACTGAATCGAGTGCTGTGAATCCTCCACCTGAAACATAAGCTAGGTTTGCAATACGACCAATTTTTTGATTTGCCGAATTTACCGATGACTGTGCCTGTTTTAATTGCGAATTTGCGATATTGGCATTCTTAGTTGCGATATTTAACTCTTGTTGAGCTTTTTGGTATTCCTTAGCTTTAGTTGCCGCCACTGATTTCAATTGTTTTAAAGTTTGATTTGCTTTATTTAATTTTGCAGCCGCTGCGTCAGCCGCTGCTTTTTTATCTGCCTCAATTTTCTTCGCAGCATCTATCTCTTGTTGGGTAGGTTTTTTAGTCGGAGTTGCAGCAGCATTATAAAAAGAAAAGGAGAGTGAAAAAGTGAAAATCAAAAGCAGTGAAAAATAGAATCTAATCTTTTGTGATAAACAGATTTTCACTTTGACTTACGCTCCTAAAGTGATTGATGAAGCGGGGGAATGAAAGAAGGTTACCGATTAAACCTTAAAATTTAATTAGCGACATCCCGGCGTTTAAATAAAAATGCAACTAAAACTAACCCGAGTAACAAAATCGAATAACTGCCAAACAACGCATACTTATATGAGATTTTTTCTGTTCCACCCACCGCCACAACCGATAGAAGTTGTCCGGGGAAGTACTTATCGATATTTTTCACAACTGCGCTCAATAACCCTTCAATTATTAAGATCCAGATAACGCCAATCGATATCGATGAGATTGGTGATCTAAACAGCAACCCTAAGATCATGCCGAACAGACCAAAGCCAATCGTAGAAATCAAAACGTTCAATAAACCTTGCTGAATTGCCAGTCGCCCATCTGAATTTGTCCAAAGGGCCGTTGAAACTTTTGCGGTTGGTGCCAATGCGTATGAGAGCCCAATACTTACAATTGCTGAAAAAATTACCATTACGATTGCAAATATTTTCATAGCAGCTAATTTGCCAAATAAAATTTTCATTCGACTTGGTTGACGAACCAATAGATTTCGCAAGGTTCCATATGTATATTCCTGAGCAGTTTGTGCTGCAAATATGCACAATGCCACCACGCCCAACAAAGTTGCTGAGTTATTGAATCCCACAACTACCCCGCTTGGTAATTGCAAAATCTCTCGCGAAATCCGCTGACCTTCTCGAGCATTTCCTTGTGGCGAATCAATCAATAGGAAAAGTAATGAAGTTACTAAGGAAGATGTGCCAATCACTGTGAGAATTGTCGAGAGTGAAAGTGATGGGCGTCTTAATTTTCGTAGCTCTGCCCTTATAACTTTAAGCATTTGGTGAGCCAGTCATCTCAAAAAAAGTCTCTTCCAGTGTTGGTTTAATCGGGTTTAGCACAGATATAACAATCTGATTTTCAAAAGCCAATTTGTTAATACTTGCTGCTGCTGAAATAGGGGCAGAAATATGTAATTCATCATTGATTAACTTAGATTCAAATTTATTTTGGCTGATTATTTGAGCCAATCTAGATAAATCGGCACTACGCTCTGTTTTTACAACGATAATCGGTTTATGCGCTGAAAGTAAATCCTCTGTTTTTCCAGAAAAAACTACTTTTCCTTCTCGCAAAATTACTAAGTAATCACTAATCATCTCTATTTCACTTAACAAGTGAGAGGAAACAAACACCGAAACACCTTCATCGGCAAGTTGGCGCAATAGCGCGCGAATTTCTTGTATGCCGGCTGGATCTAAACCATTAGTCGGTTCATCTAAAATTAATAATTTAGGATTAGGTAATAGCGCAGCCGCTATTCCTAATCTTTGCTTCATTCCTAATGAATATGTTTTATATTTCGATTTTGATCGATCACCTAAACCAACTTTTTCAAGTAGTGGTTGTACTCGATCTAACGGGAATCCTCCGATTGTCGCCAAGACCTTTAAATTTTCAGATCCACTAAGTGCGGGATAAAAGGCTGGTCCTTCAATCATGGCGCCAACCCGCGGCAGATAGTTCTGTGGTTTGCTGATTTCCTCTGAAAGCACATGGCCTGACCCAGTAGTTGGATTTATTAATCCGAGCAACATACGAATAGTTGTAGTTTTGCCAGCCCCATTAGGACCGACGAATCCACAAATTGTTCCTAAAGGAATAGCAAAACTCGCGTGCGAAACCGCGAAACGTTCTTCATATTTCTTGCTTAAATCATTTACATCTAATGCCAGCAAATTGGATTGTTCAGCCATTTGATATTTGTACCGCCCCAACAACAAGTATTAATGAGTAAATACTTAAAAAAACTATAGAGGATTGAAATAGTTTTCCAGCCATTGCCGTATCTAACTCTTTTGAAACTTTTAGCAAATCTCTTTTCCACAGGATTATTAGAATCAAAGTCAACGCCAAGCACCACAATGGCAGTTTTGCGTTAAAAATCAATGCTAAGGCTGAGAGTGTCATTCCCAATGAATGCAGCCATAACTGTAAGACGATTGATTTAGGTTTTGCCACCACAGGAAGCATCGGAAAATCTGCAGCTTCATAATCACTTTTATGTTTTATTGCCAAAGCCCAAAAATGCGGTGGTGTCCAAAAAAAGATTACTAAAAAGAACCAAATCGCAGTCACATCCAATTTATTTGTAATAGCAGCCCAACCAATTAAAACTGGCATACATCCAGCAATTCCACCCCAGACAATATTTTGAGAGGTTCTAGGTTTTAATAACAATGTATAACCAACCACATAAAATAAAATTGCAAATAAAGTAAGACTTGTTGCCAGCAAATTTGTAAATATAAAAATGATTGCCAACGATAAAATGCCAACTATCAAGGCAAAAATAAAAGCATTCTTTTTGCTAATAATTTTTTGAGCCGTTGGTCTCGTAGAAGTTCTCTTCATCAATAGATCTCGGTCAACTTCAATTGCCATATTAAAAGCATTAGCACTGCCGGCGGCCAGAGTTCCACCAATTACCGTTGCTAAAGCAATTTTCAAATTGGGAAATCCTTTGGCAGCTAAGAACATTGCTGGAATGGTCGTGATAACAAGTAATTCAACTACTCTTAATTTGAGCAAAACTAAATAATTTTTGATCATTAATTTAAAATTTCAGGAGTTGGTGCCTGCACATCTGTTTTTATCAAAATACTTAACATCCGATCAATTGCTGCCCGAGCGGCATCCTGTCTGGATTTTCTACTACTGACATTGTTTGAAATTATTGCAAACACATATTCTTCATCTCGGGCAGATGCAAAACCTGCTAACGCAACTGTGTGCCTAGTTGAACCAGTTTTTGCTTTTACTAAACCTCTCGCGTCAGCTGCCGTTCCGTGGAATCGATTTACCAATGTGCCACTTTCACCACTTGTAGGCAGTGAGTTGTACACAATCTGTAATTTTGGCTCTGTTCTAATTTTAAAAAGTAGTTCCACCAATGTACGCGGTGAGATTTGATCGGCAGAAGATAAGCCTGATGCATCCGCTAAATAAAGGCCGGCGTAATTGACTCCCAATTTTCCTAATTCTTGGATTGTAAATTCATTCATTCCGGTTTTAGTTTTCGGAAAACCACCTTTTTCTACCGCTAACATCATTAATCGTTGGGCTAAGACATTATCGCTATATAACAAACACCATTTGATCATGTTCTGTAATTGCGGTGATTGTGATTCTGAAATTTTCGAGACCGTTAACGAAGTTGGGTCTGTACCAACTGGAATTGCTTTTGCAGTTATATAAAGTTTTCTACCAAATGCTCGTTTGAGCGAGCGCATATCGGAATACTCAATCCCAGAGTAATTCACAGTGATGCGTTTTAATTTAGTTCCCGCAATCGCATCTTTTACAAGTTGTGGCAGATATGTTCGCTTTGCTCGGTCTCGCTCTTTAGCGCTGGAGGTGACCCAAGGGTCGTTGTTACTAATTAAGGTGAAAACATTTGATTTATCAGTTGAATAAATTGCGGTAGTAAAAGTTGTAGTTGTGTCTAACACCATCGCGGCCATTGCGGCTGATACCAATTTAATTGTGGAAGCTGGTGCCTTGAGTTTGTCGCCGGCTTGATCAAACACCACTTCTGAGTTTGCTCGATTAACAATTAAAACACTGGGATTATTTAAGTACTTATTATTCAAATTCTTATAGAACTCTTGTGGCAGTGGATTCGCTGCTTGGACACCTTGTGCAGTTAAGCCGATTAGTAAAAAGAGGGAAAGAAACGCAGCAATTAACCCTTTGGTTTTGCGCATTAGATTCTCCTCAATACCTTCAATAAGGTTTTGCTATGAGCGACATAGGACCAGGCGAGTTTTACCCAGTGGTTGGTGTAGGTCCACATTCTAAACCTTGGCCTACCGAAGAACACTTTGATCCGCAGTTGTTGGAAAGTGGTGATCGTCGCAATGTGTTGGATAAATATAGATATTGGAAACTCTCAGCAATTGTTGCCGATCTTGATTTGCGCAGAAACCCACTTGAGATTGCGATAGAGAATTGGCAGCACGATTTAAATATTGGATCAATTGTGCGCACTGCAAATGCCTTCAATGTTTCTCTAGTTCATATTGTTGGTAAGCGAGATTGGAATAAAAGAGGTGCGATGGTAACTGATCGGTATTTAAATGTTGTGCACCATCCCACAATTTCAGATTTTAAGAAAGATTGTGATTCTAGAAATGTGCCAATTATTGGAATTGATAATGTAGAAAATTCAATTTCAATTGAGACCTATCAGTTTCCAAACAAGGCAGTGATGCTTTTTGGACAAGAAGGAGCGGGCATGTCTGCCGAAGCGATTGCCGCCTGCTCGGTGATTTTGGCGATTGCACAACATGGCTCTACTAGATCAATGAATGCATCAGCTGCTGGCGCTATTGCAATGTACGCCTGGGGTTTACAACACTTAAAAGTGAAGCGTTAATCCTCTTTTATAACATCGGAAACTGAGTTTAAGCGTCGCTCAATTTCCTCTGCCTCTTCTGCTTTACCAAGATTTTTTAGGACCACCGAAAGTTTGCGTTCAATTTCCATGATGAATTCAAAATCTTTAAATTCTGATTCGGTGACTATTTCCAGAACTTTTTCTAAAGTCATTAATGCTTCTTCATCTTTACCGGCAAGTGATTGCGCTTTGCCTAATTCAAATAAAGAATATGTTTCTCGGCGGTGATCGTGAGCGGTCACAAAAACATCGAGTGATTTTTGCGCAGCGATTAATGCACCTTCGGCATCTCCGAGTGCAGTCAAACAGTGGGCGATTTTTTGATCACACCTTGCAACATTTATGACTTCTTTTAATTTTTTAAACAAAGTTCGTGCTTGTTTAAAACTATCTAATGCATTTTGATATTGACCAAGTTCTCGTTGCGCGCATCCGATTAGGTGTAAATCATTTGCCGCGCCAGAATCATTTCCATCAATTAAATGTTCTTGTACGCAATCAGACATACATTCAACAGTTTTTTCATATTCCCGAGATCCATACCACCACTCACCTAAAGTGCAGGCGAGTTCGATTGCCAACGGAGATTTTGTCTCACGTAGTAATTCGACAGCTTTACTCATCGCTGATGCAGCTTCGGGCATGCGTTTGAGTTGATTTAAGTTATATCCAATTGCCGAATAAGCCTGTGCTAATCCTTCAGTTGGAGCAGTTGAGCCCAATTCTGAATAAATATCGCGCGCAGTTTCAGCAAGTGCCAATGCTTCATCGTATTGACCGCGGGCATAAATTCTGGCGCTTAATTCGTAATAAGTATTTGCGCGCTCGACTCCGTCAACTTCAGGAATTCTTTCCCAAAGCATTTCCTCTGTAATTATTTCTTCGCCAGAGTTATCTTCTTCGTCAGCCAATTCGCCCCCTAAAAAGTAGTACTAACCTACCGCTTCTTCCTGAAACAAACTCGATGAATCTCTTGCTTTACATAGGCACCTTTAATTAAGCCAATATGAGCAGGTGCCTAATTTGCTGAGAAATAATTGATCAAACCATCGCAGGCTTGTTCGACCATATCCAGCACATTTTCAAAACTATTTATCCCTTCGCCATATGGATCTGGAACTTGCAGTTTTGCCCCTTCAGGTTTGGTCGCATCGATTCCCGAAAGCTTTGGATCAAAACTTCGCAGCATAAAAACTTTGTTTTTTTGTTCTGCCGTGGTGGCCAAATTCAAAATATTCGCACGGTTTGTTAAATCCATCGCCAGAATCAGATCTTGTTTTTCAAAATTAACCGGGTTAAATTGTTGCGCAGTATGTTCATATTTGTAACCAGCTTTTTCCCAAACAAGTTTTGAATTTGGATTTGCCCCTTGCCCGACATGCCAATTTCCAGTACCAGAACTTGAAACAGTTATTGATGGTTTTGTTAATTTTTTTGATTTGTTATGAAGCACCGCCGCGGCCATTGGAGATCTGCAAATATTCCCCAAACAAACCATATGGACTTTTAAACTTGACATTCCTCGAAGTGTTAAAAGGTATTCATTCTCAAAATAGGTGTTTGGCATACATAACGAGTATAGTTTTGCCACGTGCGTTTCTTAACTCAACCAAACCACGATCTCACATACGACGATGTTTTTATGGTCCCGTCGTTCTCAGAAGTCGCAAGTCGAATGGATGTCGATCTTTCTAGTGCTGATGGCTGTGGCACAACAATTCCAATCGTCGTAGCAAACATGACCGCAATTAGCGGGCGCAGAATGGCAGAAACCGTTGCTCGCCGCGGTGGCATCGCAGTGATTCCACAAGATATTCCATTTGATGTAGTTGAAAATGTAATTTCATGGGTTAAATCTCGCCATACTTTTTTTGATACGCCAGTAACAATGACTGCAGATGAGACTGTAGTAAATGCAATAGATTTAATTACAAAACGTGCTCATGGCGCGCTTATTGTGGTGGAAAACAACAAACCAATTGGCATCGTTACTGAAGCAGATTGTGAAAATGTGGATCGCTTCACTCAGTTAAAACAGGTGATGTCAAAAGATTTAGTAACTCTGCCCGATTCAATTACGCCACAAGAGGCATTTGAAGTTCTGACTGAAAAGCGCCGAAAATTAGCTCCGGTTATTAATGGCAAGGGCGAATTGGTCGGAATTTTGACTAGAACTGGCGCCCTTCGAGCGACTCTGTATAAACCCTCAGTTGATAAAAATGGAAAATTAAAAATTGCCGCAGCAGTTGGAATCAATGGCGATGTTGTAAAGAGAGCCAAAATGCTTATTGATGCAAACGTCGATGTATTAGTCGTTGATACCGCCCACGGCCATCAAAAAAAGATGATTGAAGTTTTAAAGTTAATTAAAGAGTTAAAGCCATCAATTCCAATTGTTGCCGGAAATGTTGTTACAAAAGAAGGCGTAAAAGATTTAATCGCAGCGGGAGCTGACATAGTAAAAGTTGGCGTAGGTCCAGGAGCAATGTGCACAACCCGAATGCAAACCGGTGTTGGCAGGCCACAATTCACCGCCGTCTTAGAGTGCGCGGCTGAGGCAAAGAAATTAGGAAAAGAAATTTGGGCAGATGGCGGAGTAAGGCACCCGAGAGATGTTGCCCTCGCGCTCGCTGCCGGCGCGGCACAGGTGATGATTGGATCTTGGTTTGCTGGAACTTATGAATCTCCTTCAGATCTTCGTAAAGATTCTGATGGCAGGCTTTACAAAGAATCTTTTGGAATGGCATCGGCTCGTGCGGTCGCAGCGCGAACTTCAAATGATGACGCATTTAATCGCGCCCGTAAATCAATATTTGAAGAAGGAATTTCAACCTCACGTATGTACATAAATCCAGCCCGTCCTGGTGTTGAAGATTTGATTGATGAAATCATTGCCGGCGTTCGATCTTCCTTTACTTATGCCGGAGCTAAATCCATTAATGAGTTTCACGAAAAAGCAGTGATTGGCATTCAATCCGCCGCTGGATACGCAGAAGGTAGACCTTTATTTACCAGTTGGAAAAACTAAAAACTTTCCTGACGCAAAATCTCTTTTCTACCAAAGATAAATCGCCCAAAAAACCCTAACGCAAGCGCAATAACAACGCCGATGTTTGCGGCTGCCCAAGTGCCAGATTTACCACCGATTAAGTTCAAAAAATAACCTTGCCAATCAAGCCAAGATGCAAAACTGTTGGTGACAAAACCAAACCCAATAAAACTTGCTAAAACCAAAGTGCCAATAGATTTCCAATTTGTTGAACCATATCTACCAGTTGAATCAAATAAATCTTCCTCGGCATAATCCTTTTTTCGCAGCAAAATATCTGCAACAAATATCCCACTCCAAGCAGCGATCGGAACTCCAAGCGTGATTAAAAACCCCTGAAATGGCAGAAAAAAGTTGTCTGCAATCCATACAAAATAAATAGTTCCAATAGTCATGATGATTCCATCAATTAACGCAGCTTGGTGGCGCTTAATCGGCACACCTAAAGAAACCAAAGTGATTCCAGAGGAATACAAGTCCAAAATAGCACCGCCAACTAATCCCAATACAGCAACTATTGCGAAGGGAATCAAATACCAACTTGGCAAAACCGTGGTTAGCGCACCGATTGGGTCAATTGCTATTTGTTCCTTTAGTTTTGAATCACTTAAGGCAAGCAATGAACCATAGATCACCATAAATATTGGAACTACAGATGCACTAAAAATGGTCCAGCCCACTACAGATTTATTTGAAACAGATTTAGAAATATACCTAGAGTAATCGGCAGCGCAATTTACCCAACCTAAACCTATGCCCGCAAAAGTAAAAATAACGACTCCAATAAAACCTGATGCACTGCCATCGTTTTGATTTACTATTTTTGAAAAATCAATTTTTCCCAAAGTTAAAATCACAAAGCCTAAAGTTAAAACTAAAGTAGCAATGCTTAGAACTTTCTGAACTTTCAAAATCAATTGATACCCGATTACTGCAGAGATAATTGTTAATCCGGCAGAAACCAAGAAACCAAGTATTGACGAAATATTTACGTTGAAATGCCCAAGCCTTTCAAAAACAGTTCTGCAGGCTAGTGTTGCTAAAGCAACTAAAACTGTTTCCCAACCAACAAGCAATAAATATGTAAGCAACCCAGGTATTTTGTTGCCGTTCACTCCAAAAGTTGCTCTGGAAAGTGTCATTGTTGGTGCATTTG
>CALMJB010000033.1 GCA_937864205.1 uncultured Actinomycetes bacterium
GCTAAGAAAATTAACTCACTCTTGTTTAGTTTTTCAATATTGACCGATTCAAATTTGCGATCAGAAAAATTAGTAAGCGCTGGATGTAAATTACTAATAATTTCGTCAGCGTTTGAATTAGCGCAGATCGCATGCAATTCGAATTCGGGATGCGCGGTCAACATCCGAAGCAGTTCTCCCCCGGTGTACCCGCTCGCTCCAACTACTGAAACTTTCATGGGCTAAAGGTACTTGATAATCACCAATTATGCATATTTATACAAATTAATGAATAGTTATGCATTGCTGAGCCATTAATTCGGGCTCTTGAGCCAGCATACGAACTCGTTAGCGAGTTCCTAAAAACTAAGTACTGCGGGATACTGCTGAGAATTTTTTGATTAAGGCTTTGACCGCTGTCTCTCGGAATTGCTTTACCTCTTCAGCAGTTAGCGTTTTATCTAAGGCCCTAAAAGTTAGAGTAAAACCCAATGCAACTTTCCCTGGTTCTAGATTTTCGTACCGATCAAATAATTCAACCGACTCTAATAAGTTTCCGGCGTTTTCTTTGATCTCGTTCATAACTTCGATTGCCGCCACTTTTGAGTCAACCACCACGGAAATGTCTTGCACCACCGGTGGCATTGCGGAAAGTTGGTTAGGTTTCAATGTTTTTGACTCGGGTAATTCACTAAGAATTACTGCAAAAGCACAGGTGCGTTCCGGCAAATTCAAAGCTGTGATAACTCTTGGATGAAGTTCTCCGGCATGTGCAACCGCTTTTCCGGCAACCCTAATTTCAGCGCATCTGCCTGGGTGCCACGGTGCTAACTCGCAATTTAGAATTTGAAAATCATTTCCAGAAATTTCGACAATTTGCGTAGCTTTTGTTACGGCATCTTCCCAAGTGAACCTATTTATCAACTCGGAATTTTTGTCAGACCCGTTTACATTTTTCATACCGGTCATGACCGCTCCGACAAATAGCATTTGCTTTGGCACAGATGCGTAAAGTTGTTTTAAAACCGATGAACTTGGTTTTTTGCCTTCCGCGATATTTGGCGCAGATTTCGGATCAACATTTCTAAATACTGATCCGATTTCAAATATCGCTAAATTTTTTTGGCCGCGGGCAAGATTGCGTGAGAGCGTTTCAATTAATCCCGGAAGTAAATGGGT
>CALMJB010000034.1 GCA_937864205.1 uncultured Actinomycetes bacterium
GAGTAAAAAATGAATACCATTTCAAAAATTGCGATAAATGAGCAACAGATTCTGCTAGCGCATGTGCTGGGAATTTCTAGAAAAGATTTGTCGAAAAAAATTGCGGAATTAGGTGGCAAATTTCCAGCTAATGAAACTGACTTATCTTCAAGTTCAAAAATAGAAAACTTTAGTGAAAAATTGTTAGATGCAAAGCAATTAGATCAATTTAATCAACTTATAAACCTTAGAAGTTCTGGCCAACCATTGCAGTATGTAATGGGCGTTGCGCCATTTAGGTATCTAGAGTTATTTGTCGGTCCGGGGGTATTAATTCCCCGACCAGAAACTGAAAAATTAGTGGAAATCGCCTTGAACTTTATCTGGGCAAATTCTGAAATCGTTTCGGTGGTCGATCTGGGTGCAGGTTCGGGTGCAATATCAATAGCGATTTACGCAGAAGTTGCCATGAAAAATCAGCCGCCACGAAATTTGCAGATTAGCGCAGTTGAAAAATCAGAATCTGCTATTGAATATTTAAAAAAGAATATTGCTAAGTATGAAGCACCAATACGAGTAGTTGAATCTGATATTGGTCAGGCACTAATTGGAGTAAAAGCAGATTTGATTTTGGCTAACCCTCCTTACATTCCAGATGATGAAATATTAGACAAAGAGGTGTCAGATCATGAACCACAAATCGCATTACGGGGTGGAAGCGATGGCACAAAAGTTCCAGGTTATTTCTTCCAGAATGCAGTGCGCATGATGAAATCAAACGCCATCTTTATTATGGAACATCATGAAAATTCCGCAGCACAAATAAAAAGCTTATTTGAAACAGAATTAGTAGATGTAGTTAGTTATGAAGATTTAAATGGCCGTACTAGATTCACCAGTGGTCGCAAAATATAAGAAATTCACGGTGGTATTTCCATGACGAAAATCCATGATTTGATTGATGTTAAGCCAGAATCTGATTTTTTCTTCACCGCAATTGATAATGCATTTACCGCAATAAAATCGGGCGAAATCATTATTGCGCCAGCTGAGAATGGCTACCTTTACTTAGTTGATGCATTTAATTTCGATGCAATCAAGAGATTACATAACTTAATAAACACTCCACTTACCGATTTATTTCAGGTATTTTTACCAAGAATTAGTACTTTATCTGGAGTCAGCTCACTAAATCTGGGCAGTACAAATACTTCTAAAGAATCAAGCACAAATTCGGCCATGAATGAATTGTTAAAAAAAGTTTGGCCGGGGCCATTGTCATTAACAATCAAAACGCAACCTGGTTTGTCTTGGAATCTGGGCGTAAAAAGTGATTTAGCTAATGTGAGAGTTCCAAATAGCAATTTCTTACTAAAGTTATTAGAACGTACTGGGCCATTAGCGGTCGCCAACACAAAAATAAGAAATATAAACAAGGCAGACTCGTTGAAAAGTTTAGCGACAGAACCGGTTGGCCAAATATTTGATTTTGGAATTGTGCCCGCCTTTGCCAGCACGATTATCGAGTTAGTTGACTTAAAAACTATTCGGCTATTGCGCGAAGGGGCTATTTCTTTCGCTCAGATTCAAGCCTGGAGTTCAGAATTGGCTATTACTATCGTCCCATGAGCATTCAACCATTGAACCGTCCTGAAAAATATTACGGTCCAGATTTCAACGCAATGGAAAAGCAGGATCCAGAAATCGCCGCTGTGGTAATTTCTGAATTAGAACGGCAACGAAATAAGTTGCAATTAATCGCTAGTGAGAATTTCACCTCGTCGGCGGTCTTAGCCGCGATGGGTTCCACCCTTTCAAACAAGTATGCCGAAGGTTATCCGGGCAAACGTTATTACGGTGGCTGTGAAGAGGTTGATAAAGTCGAAGCAATCGGAATCGAACGTGCCAAAAAACTTTTCGGCGCAGAGCATGCAAATTTGCAACCACACTCTGGAGCGAGTGCAAATGTAGCGGTCTATTTAGCTTTTGCTAAGCCAGGAGATACGGTGCTGGCGATGTCACTTCCGCACGGTGGGCATTTAACTCATGGTGCAAAAGTAAATTTTTCCGGTAAGTGGTTCAACATTGTTTCATACGGAGTTCGGCAATCTGATGAATTAATTGATTACGATCAATTGCGAGATCTAGCACTAGAACACAAACCTAAAATGATTTGCAGCGGTGCCACCGCTTATCCATCATTAATTGATTTTGAAAAGGTAAGAAAGATTTGCGATGAGGTTGGCGCAATTATGTGGGTTGATGCCGCGCATTTCATCGGATTAGTTGCCGGCAAAGCGATTCCCTCACCAGTTCCTTATGCGGATGTGGTTTCTTTTACAACTCATAAAGTTTTACGTGGTCCACGTGGCGGAATGATCTTGTCTAAAGCGGCGCACGCAGCCGCAATAGATAAAGCGGTATTTCCAGGTATGCAAGGTGGACCAATCATGAGCGCTATCGCAGGTAAAGCGATCGCATTACAAGAGTGCATGAGTGATTCCTATAAAACATATGCAAAACAGGTTATTGAAAACTGCCAAGCTTTAGCCAAAGGCTTGGTTGATCTTGGCCTGCGAGCGGTATCAGGTGGTACTCAAACTCATTTAGCTTTAATTGATATTCGATCAACTGGAGTTACTGGAAAAGTTGCTGATGAATTATGTGGCCTGGCTGGAATTTCGTTGAACAAGAATGCGATTCCATTTGATCCGCAGACTCCAGCAGTTACCAGTGGAATCAGAGTCGGTAGCGCTGCTACCACTACCCAAGGAATGGGAACTGCACAGATGAAACAGATCGCAGAATTTATTGTTTCGGCAATAAAATCTGGTGCAGATCAAGACAAATTAGCCAAAATCAAAAGTCAAGTTGCAGAACTGTGCGCGAAGTTTCCGGTTTATCCCGAACCGAAATAGATGCGCGAATACTCCACCACTGTCTTAATCGCAGCGGTAATTTGTTTCCTAGTTACTCCAATAATTAGAAAGTTTGCGAGTAAATCTGGGGCAGTAATTTCCATTCGCGCCCGGGATATTCATGAAGCACCGACTCCGCGCTGGGGCGGATTAGCAATGTGGGCATCAATCGCAATTACTTTATTGATTGTGCGCAATCTGCCACTGGTTGAGAAATCATTTTCTCGAGAAACTTTAGGAATTTTTTTAAGTGCAACTTTTATTCTGGCAATTGGAATGTTAGATGATCGATTTGATTTAGATCCATTAACCAAATTTGCCGGTCAAGCATTAGCCGCGACAATTTTGGTGATATTTGGTGTACAACTTTTGTGGCTACCGATTAATGGAATTCTCACTTTGCCATCTAATATTGGGCAACTTTTAACCATCTTGTTTGTAATGGTTGTGATTAATGCTGTTAATTTCGTAGATGGCTTAGATGGTTTGGCGGTGGGTTTAGTAGCAATCTCTGCCTTATCTTTTTTTGTCTTCTCTTATTTACTAGCGGTAGAAAATGGTTATAGTCGCGCCGGCGCAGCTTCATTAATGACCGCGTTGGTATTTGGCGCCTGTTTGGGTTTTTTACCTCATAATTTTTTTCCGGCTCGAATATTTATGGGCGATTCGGGAGCGATGTTCTTAGGTTTGATCTTAAGTGCATCCGCAATCACGCTCACTGGGCAAATCGACATAAGTGCGCTGACAAATAACAAGCAAGGTGCGGCAAATTTGCCATTGATTTTACCGATCACAATTTTGGCGGTGCCACTTTTGGATTTCATTTTGGCAATTGTGCGAAGAGTGCGAGCCGGTCGATCGCCATTCTCAGCAGATCGAGATCATTTACATCATCGAATTATGCGTTTTGGAAACTCGCAACAGCGCACCACGGCAATTCTTTACTTGATCAGTGCAATGTTTGCGTTTCCCACAGTTATTGCGGCGTTTTTACCGGTATGGATAAGTTTTGTGAGTGCACTGTTAATTTTGATTTTTGTTTTAATATCAATCGGATTCTTTCGTGGTAGCAATAATGCCGCAACAATAAAGTCAGAATAATAAATAAAAGGGTATGAAATGAGTTCAGAGAGTAATTTTGAAAATAAGATGTGGCGGGGAGCAGTTTTGCCCTCGTTAGTGACTGGCTTGATATCGGGATTAGTAGTGACAATCTGGCGTGGCAGACCGGGTGCATTCGCTGCGCTATTGGCGATATTGCTGGTTTTTATTTTTTTCAGTGTTCATCTTTTGGTTGCGAAAATATCTAAAAATCTTGATCCTGTTTTGACTATGTTGTTTGCAATGTTTTCATATTTTGCAAAGGTAATTTTTCTTGGGGTTTTACTATTTTTGATTTCAAAATTCACCGCCCCGGCAACAGTAGATCGAACAAGTTTTGGCATTTGTGCGATTTTGATTACGCTTGCCTGGTTAATCGGCGAAATTCGTGCCTACCTAAAGCTGAGATTAGGGATTCAAACATGAATGAAAAAAATAATTTTGGTAAAAATGAAGAGGGTGCGCTTTGGTCGATTGTCGGATACTTATTATCCGGATTATTAATTTGGGGTGGAATTGGTTGGGGACTCGATCAATGGCTCAATACCAAATACTTTTTGTTAGGTGGATTACTACTAGGCGCCGGAGCATCGGTTTATCTAGTTTGGCTTCGTTTTGGTCGGGACTGATACTCCACTTAAGTTCCACTTCAACTCCACTTCGACTTCACGCTAAAGCAGTGAAAATTGGTTAAGTTTTCTATTCATTATTTTTCGATTTCCAGCCATAAATAAAACCCAATAGGGTGTCCGCCGTGGGATTTATTCGATTAGCAGCTGAGGGTGAAGGTTTCACGCCACCAAGCACCGCTGATTTCAATTTACCGCCGGTACTCGCCGGAAATCCATATACGACCAAACCGGTTTTGTTGGTTTTCTTCTCGGTAATTTTAGTTTCAATTTTCTTCATTTTGGCATCGCGTAAAGCTTCATTAGTTCCAAACCGACTGCAATTTGCCGGTGAATCGGTTTACGGATTCGTACGAAATGATTTGGCGAAAGATGTAATTGGACCAGAGTTCATGCGCTTTGTGCCATACCTATTTACTTTATTTACCTTTATTCTCACCAACAATATTTTTGGAATAGTGCCGCTGATTCAATTCCCGACAATGTCGAGGGTCAGTTTTCCCTATGTATTAGCAATCTTTACCTTTTTGATATTTCATTATGTCGCAATCAAGCACAAAGGTCTCTTCCCATATTTAAAAGAGATTATGTTCATGCCCGGAGTTCCAAAGCCAGTCTATGTACTGCTGACTCCCATCGAACTCGCTACGTATTTCATCGTGCGTCCCCTCACGCTCTCACTTCGTCTATTTGCAAACATGTTCGCCGGCCACTTACTACTTCTAGTATTCATTTTGGGTGGAGACCACCTACTGCAAGGGGTAATCGGTTTGAAATTGGTTTCACCTTTTGCTTTTCTATTTGGAATCGCACTGACATTTTTTGAATTTATGGTTCAGGTTCTGCAGGCTTACATTTTCACATTACTTACCGCGCTGTATGTGGCGGGAGCATTAGCCGATGAGCATTAGTTGCTTTATTTATAGTTTTCAAGTGAGATAGTAATTTCAAACTTGAATAGAAAAAGAAGAAAGACAAGATAAAAGAAATACAAAGAATAAGAAAACAAGATAAAACAAGAGAAAAAAAAGAGAAAGGTAAGAAAAATGGAAGGCACACTCAACCTGGTCGGTTATGGCCTATCTGCAATCGGACCGGCAATCGCTACTGGCATGATCTTCGCTGCTTACATCAGTGGAGTCGCGCGTCAACCTGAAGCAAGATCGGTTTTGCAACCGATTGCATTCCTTGGTTTCGCGTTAGCGGAAGCTTTGGCTTTGTTTGGATTGGTGCTTGCGTTCGTTCTGTAATTTTGAGGCAAACGATGCATCTATCTAATAAAAAAGGAAAAGCAGCAGAGTAATAACAGCGAAAGAAAAAGAATTGGAAATTAAATGTCTAGTGAATTAAAGATTTTTGATTCATTTGCCAGTAACAATGTTGCGCTTAATTACGCAGCGGGTGAGGGCGCCAATCCATTAATTCCACATACCGCGGAAATAGTGGTTGGTTTTATCGCCTTCTCACTTTTGTTCATAGTACTGCGATCAAAAGTCGTTCCCATGTTTGAGAAAGCTTTCAATGCCAGAACTGAGGCAATCGAAGGTGGTATGCAACGTGCTGAACTAGCACAACGTGATGCGCAGATTGCGTTACAGAAATACACCGAGCAATTAGCAGATGCAAGAGGTGAAGCGCAAAAGATTAGAGAAGAGGCAAGATCACAAGGTGCGGCAATCATTGAAGATCTGCGAGCAAAAGCGCAAGAAGAAGCGGCTCGAATTACTGCCGCAGCCCAAGTGACAATCGAAGCAGAACGTCAACAGGCAATAACTTCATTACGAAATGAGGTCGGCGCATTAGCAACTGAGTTAGCATCCAAAATTGTTGGTGAATCACTTGAAGACCAGGTACGGCAATCTCGCATTGTCGATCGATTCATCGCAGAACTTGAGGGCAAGAAGTAACCATGGCTAATGTGACAGTTTTAGGTGGAGCAAGCCGACAAGCGCTCGCTTCAATTCGGGTTGAGTTTGCAAAATTAACCAGCAAACTTTCCGCCGACGCCGCCGAACAACTGTCTAATGATTTATTCCTGGTGCTTAGAACTTTGACTAGTTCAATTGCATTACGACGAGCACTGACCGATAACTCTCGAGAATCTAAGGCAAAATCTGATTTAGTAGCCGATTTATTTGCCAAACAAATCTCTGAAACGGCAATAACAATTGTGGCCAGCGGCGCAAAATTGAGATGGTCTACTCCAAATGAATATGCCGATGCAATTGAGCAGTTAGCGGTTGAAGCTGCTGCTAATGCTGCTGCCGCAGATGGAAAGTTAGCCGAAGTTTCTGAACAGTTGTTTGACTTTGCCCAGGTTTTAATCGCAAACCCCGAATTACGCCAGACTTTAAATAGTTCAAATGAAGAGATTAATCGCAGAGTGAATTTGTTAAATTCTGTAATCAAAGGTGTCTATAACAAGTACACCAATTTATTATTGAACGCAGTGGTTACAAATCTACGTGGCCGAAATATTGATTCCACCCTCTCTCAATTTGGTAAATATGTTTCGCAAAGTGAATCCAAAGTTATTGCCCAAGTTACTTCAGCGGTTAAATTAAGTGCCACCCAAATTGATAAATTGGCAAACTCTTTAAGCAAGCAAATTGGGAAAAAGATTCAATTAAATGTTGATGTAGATCCGAAGGTTTTAGGCGGACTCTCAGTTCGACTAGATGATGAATTAATTGATGGAACGGTGAGCGCGCGTTTGCAAGAGGCTGGGCGCATGCTTTCTGGAATATAAACGGAAATTTGTTAATACAAAAGATATAACAGGAGATAGAGGAGAAAATGGCAGAGGCAACGATTAAACCTGATGCAATCCGAGATGCACTGGCAAAGCATGTCGCTTCATATAAACCATCAGCTGCAGTAAAGGATGAAATTGGAACGGTAACTGAAGCCGCCGATGGCATTGCTCGAGTTGAAGGTTTGCCATCAACAATGACAAATGAGTTACTTAAATTTGAAAACGGAACACTTGGATTAGCGCTCAACTTAGATGTGCGTGAGATCGGTGTGGTTATTCTCGGAGAATTTAGCGGCATCGAAGAAGGCACGACGGTTCGTCGAACTGGAGAAATTCTTTCGGTTCCTGTTGGCGATGGATTTTTAGGTCGAGTCATTGATCCGCTTGGTCGACCAATTGATGGCAAAGGTGAAATTAAAGCCGAAGCAAATCGCGCGTTAGAGTTGCAAGCACCAACTGTTGTACAGCGCCAACCAGTGAAAGAGCCATTACAAACTGGAATTAAAGCAATCGATGCAATGACCGCCATTGGACGTGGTCAGCGTCAATTAATTATTGGTGATCGTCAAACTGGAAAAACTGCAATTGCAGTCGACACCATAATTAATCAACGCGAAAACTGGAAGAGTGGCGATCCAAAGAAACAGGTTAAATGTATTTATGTTGCCATCGGACAAAAAGGTTCAACCATCGCTTCAGTAAAAGGAGCGCTAGAAGAAGCCGGCGCGATGGAGTACACCACTATCGTTGCCGCTCCAGCATCTGATCCAGCCGGATTTAAATATTTAGCGCCATATACCGGTTCAGCGGTTGGACAACACTGGATGTACAAGGGTCAACATGTCCTTATTATTTTTGATGATCTTTCAAAACAAGCTGAGGCTTATCGCGCAGTTTCGTTATTACTTCGTCGCCCGCCAGGTCGCGAGGCATATCCTGGCGATGTTTTTTATTTGCACTCTAGATTATTAGAGCGCTGCGCAAAATTATCTGATGATTTAGGTGGCGGTTCTATGACCGGATTACCAATCATTGAAACAAAAGGTAATGACGTATCTGCCTTCATTCCGACCAACGTAATTTCAATTACCGATGGTCAGTGTTTCTTAGAAACAGATTTATTTAACGCTGGTGTTCGTCCGGCGATCAACGTTGGTATTTCGGTATCCCGCGTTGGTGGTTCAGCACAAACTAAAGCTATGAAAAAAATCGCCGGTCGTTTGCGGCTAGATCTTGCGCAATATCGTGAACTTGAAGCTTTCGCGGCATTTGGTTCAGATCTTGATGCCGCTTCAAAAGCCCAACTAGAGCGCGGTGCTCGAATGGTGGAACTCTTAAAGCAAGGTCAATACTCACCATTTGCGATGGAGAAACAGGTAGTTTCGATTTGGGCAGGCACAACCGGAAAGTTAGATTCGATTCCAGTTGTAGACATTCGCAGATTTGAAGCTGAGTTCATCGAATTTATGGGACGCGAAAACAAAGCGACCTTAGATTCGATTGCCGCAACTAAAGAGTTGTCTGATGACACAGTTGCCGCACTTGAAAGTGCAATCGCAAAATTTAAGACGCAATTCAAACCATCGGTGGCGCCAGTTGTGAACGAGACTAAAGCGCAGGCATTAGATGATGTTGATAGCGAAACTATTACTCGTCAGGTTCCGGCTCGAAAATAGAAATCAAATTAAAAAGGGATAAGTAGGGAAAAAATGGGTGCGCAACTTCGAATTTATCGCCGCCGTATGCGGTCGGTAAAGGCGACTAAGAAAATCACGAAAGCGATGGAGTTAATTTCAGCTTCTCGCATTGTGAAAGCGCAACAAAAAGTTTCTGCTTCCTCTCCATATGCACGGGAATTAACTAGAGCGGTTACCGCAGTAGCTTCATATTCCAATGTAAATCATCCACTTACTACTGAATCTGAAAAACCGATTCGGGCTGCGGTGCTGATTATTACGGCAGATCGCGGAATGGCCGGTGCTTATTCCAATGCCGCAATCAAAGAGGGCGATCAATTGATTGAACTTTTGAAAGCGCGCGGATTATCGGTTAATACTTATTTAGTTGGACGTAAGGCAGTCAACTTCTATCGCTTCAGAAATCGCAAGATTGCAAATTCCTGGACTGGTTTTTCAGATAACCCAACTTATAAAAATGCTAAAGCGGTTTCTGATGAATTGATTAAGGTATTCATAGCCGATGCACAGACTGATCCAAATGGCGTAGATGAATTACATATTGTTTACACTGAATTTGTTTCAATGATTACCCAAAACCCACAAGCAAAACGGATGTTGCCATTAGAGGTGGTTGAATCCACAGCGACAACCGGATTACTGCCGATGTATGAATTCGAACCAAATGCCGGCGAGGTATTAAATGCACTTCTACCTCGCTACATTGAGGCTCGAGTATTTAATGCGATGTTGCAATCAGCAGCTTCTGAGCATGCTGCGCGCCGTCGCGCAATGAAATCAGCGACTGACAACGCTGATGAATTAATAAAGTCGTTAACTCGACTAGCAAATGCGGCTCGTCAAGCCGAAATCACCCAAGAGATCAGTGAAATCGTAGGCGGCGCAGATGCGTTGGCCTCAGCAAACGCAGGGAGCGAATAATGTCGACTAAAACAGCAACCGGGAGAGTGGCGCGAGTAATCGGCCCAGTGGTGGATATTGAATTTCCATCAGATGCAATGCCCGAGATCTACAACGCATTGACTGTAGATGTGAATGTTGCCGGCCAATCTAAAACTTTAACGCTGGAGGTGGCACAGCACATCGGCGACAATTTAGTTCGCGCAATTTCAATGCAACCAACCGATGGAATGGTGCGCGGTGCGGTTGTCACCGACTCTGGTGCTTCGATCTCAGTACCAGTTGGCGATGTAACTAAAGGCCACGTTTTCAATACTTTGGGTGAATCATTAGATGTACCAACTTCGTCTTTGAAGATTACGGAACGTTGGCCGATCCATAGAACTGCGCCAGCATTTGATCAATTGGAATCAAAGACGGAGATGTTTGAAACCGGTATCAAAGTTATCGATTTATTAACTCCGTATGTGCGCGGCGGCAAGATTGGATTATTTGGCGGCGCCGGAGTCGGTAAAACCGTTTTAATTCAAGAGATGATTTATCGAGTCGCAGAAAACTTTGGTGGAGTTTCAGTTTTCGCCGGAGTCGGTGAACGTACTCGTGAAGGAAATGATTTATTCCTAGAAATGACTGAAACTGGAGTTATTAACAAAACCGCTTTGGTGTTTGGACAAATGGATGAACCACCTGGCACCCGTTTGCGGGTTGCATTATCAGCATTAACAATGGCGGAGTATTTCCGCGATGTACAAAAACAGGATGTGTTGTTATTTATCGACAACATCTTCCGTTTTACGCAAGCAGGTTCTGAAGTATCTACATTGTTAGGTCGTATGCCATCGGCGGTGGGTTACCAACCAACATTGGCCGATGAAATGGGCCAGTTACAAGAGCGTATTACTTCAACTCGTGGTCACTCGATTACATCGATGCAGGCGATTTATGTACCAGCCGATGACATTACCGATCCAGCACCACACACAACATTCGCGCACTTAGATGCAACCACGGTGTTGTCTCGTCCGATTTCAGAGCT